>SKHH01000172.1 GCA_007117055.1 Lishizhenia sp.
CCATTGACCCGAAAACTGGAATGCCGGTGAATCATAATTTACTAAGTGCTACGGTGATCGCTGATAATGCTGCTTTAGCAGATGGTTTTGCAACTGCTTTTATGACGATGGGAGTGGATAGCACAATGTCATTTTTGGAGCATTATGATCTTCATGATATAGACGTTTATTTACTTTTCGAAAATAATCAAGGACGCATAGAAAGAGCATTTACCAGTGGAATGCAGAAGTACCTTTTAAAGTAATAAACTAAAGGAGGGGAATTATCTCCGTTTCTTTTTCTTCGTCTTTCTTTTTTTCTTTTTAGAGCTGGGGAGGTTTAAGTACGAAACGCCCGGATAATTTTCATTTTGTTTAACCTCTTTTTGGTTTTTGTCGTTTTTTGGTTTGGAATCTTGAGCTTTGTCGTCGTTTGGTAACATTGCTTTGTGAGGCGTACTCTCAATCGGAGCATCTTTATCACTCGGATTAATCCATTTGTTTTTAACTTTTACTTCTACAACACTATCGCTTTCAGCGTCGTACTTTCGCAATACGAGCTCTTTTTGTTGGTCATCCTTGTTAATGGCGATAATGTCTTCTTTTAATCTCCACTTGTTGTCAATAAATGCATAAGCATCGTATGACATATCTGGAACATAGTATTCTTTGAATTCAGCCAAACCTGGAGACTCTGGAGATAAATGATCAAAAACGATCATATTTCGTTCAGGATCAAATCGTAAAGACATAACTGTTTTAGCAGCATGTTCAAAAAATACTCTATTTTGAAAACCTTCTTTTGTCTCAAAAAATGGATATCCTAGTCTAGGAGTATTTCCGGCAAAGCTGAGAACATCAATTAATTTGACAGTAGATCGAGCATTTTTACCGTTATAACCTAGCAGGGTATAGTATGTTTTTTTTCCTTTTTGTACTTCAATGATGTCGTAATATAATGCGCCGTACCAATTTGTAGCTTCCAAAACATCCATAGGTTCGGGGGGTAAGGCCTTGGAGTTGTCGATTAAGGGAGTAACAATATGTTGGTCATTTTTGCGACGATGCTTTTTTAAAATGTAAGCGAAGTGTGTATGTGTATCGTTTTCCCATTGAACATTCCAAGAGAAAATGCGTACTTCTCCATCTTTTGAGGTGATTTTACCAATTGAAGTAAGGCTTTCAAAAGGATGATCGAAGAACCAACCTTTTTCTACATGTTGTTCAAATTTACGCTTGAATGCTTCGTTTTTTTCTTGTAATTCTACATTAGTAGTTGCTGCACGTAAGTTATGTAATAGTTGATTTAATTCCTCTTCAATACGACCAGGGCTTTGTTGTGAAAACGAATACAGAAACGGAGCTAACAAAATTAATGTTAGGAAAATTTTATAAAAATAATATGTTGCAGTATGTTTTTGCATAATTGAATCTGTTTAGTGTAACGAAGAAGAACGAATGTCGTTACAAATTTAATTCGATGTGAAGTCCATAGGGAACTTTGACAGAAGGTCATATTTTTTTCCTTCTCTCTTCATATATCTTTCCCAAAGTTGCTCAATTGAAAAATCCATCACCTCTAATTGGTTAATTACTGGAACAACTATCCATGCATGGTTACTAATTTCTTCATCGAGTTGTTGAGCAGTCCAACCTGAATATCCTAGAAAAAAACGAACTTCTTTATTGCTTACTTTTTCTTCTTCAATTAATTGAATCACTTGGTCGTAATTTCCACCAATGTAGATTCCATCAGAAACATATTGGCTTCCTTCAATTTTATCACCTAAAGTGTGAATAAAATAAATACTTTGGGTGTCAACTGGACCTCCAAGAGCTACTCTGGTATTAAATTTCGGGAAATTTTTAGCTACTTCATGAAGGTCGATACCTAAGAAGTTGTTGAGAATGAATCCAAAACTTCCTTCTGAATTATGTTCACACAGGAATACGACAGCTCTACCGAAGTAATCGTCGTTCGAAAAAGGATCGGCTAATAAAATCCTTCCTCTTCTGGCCTTTCGTTTATTTTCAAAAGTTATATCCATGTATTCACATTTAATCAATTTCAAGTATAATCATTATCTGAAGAAATATGAAATTATTAACTAAATTTTCACTCTTGGAAAGAAGTTCTGTCTTTTATTCGATCAGATGAATAAAAACTAATTCCTCCAAAAATAGAAAAAGCCGAAAAATTTACAGGAGAAGAAGTAGGTAGGATAACATTGTTTGATCTCCACTGTTGATTCGTTAGGTCGTGCTGATAGGCACCTTCAATAAACAAACTGAAAAAGCCAAGTTTTAGTCGTGCGCCTAACGTTCCCATTCCTCCAGCATAAAAATTGCGATAAACGTATTTCTCTTGAAAATTAGGGTAGATACTTTGCGATTGTGTGGCATCTCGCTGTTCTCTTATTTTAGCAAAGCCGAGCATAAAGTAAAAATCACTGTAAAATGAAAATCTTCTGGTATGAATAATATTATATCCAAAACCAAAGTCATAACGCCAGTTTGAATACCTCACACTCATACTGTCTAAATCAAATCGGTTTGGGTTAATTCCCGAAATTCTGAAAATAGAATTCCAACTTTTTTCTGAAATAGTTCGAAAAGCTACTCCGAAAAACTGATGGTTTTGTGGCATCAACGCGACTCCAAAATCATCATTTACAGAAGTATTAAAGGGGACAATTTGCGCAAAAATGTCTACATGATCCTCCGTGAAGTTTTCACGATATCTATTGTATAGCTTGCCTATTAATTGATCTTTATCTTCCGATAAAATTTGACTTAGCTGATCTTGTCTTGAGAAGGTGTTCAATAATACAAAGCCAGTTATAGAATCGTATTTGAATTTAATTGCTTCTATATTTTCTGTGTTTGCTAAATATATTCGAGCTTTTTCTAATGGAAGTTTGGAACGTTTAACTCGAAAGTCCCAAACTTCTTCATAAAAAATAGGAATACTTAAAATTTTCCCTTTTAACTCTTCTCTTTCTTCGAGTCGTTCGACCATAGATAACTGATCAAACGCAAAGCAGTCTTGTTGATAACCTTTATTTCGAATATGACATCTACCAAACTGACCGCTTATTTTGGCAGTTGTATCTTTTTCCAAAATGGCAATAATTCTATCTTCTAGATGACGCTCTCGTTGCAGGTGAGTTTGTACACTGATTCCATCTCCTTTATACCAATTGAGGGTGTTTTCCATTTCTTCAAGAATATTACTAAACTCATAGAAATCAACTCCCAATGCTTCTTTTAAAAGCACCGAATCTGTATAAAAGTCTTGTATTATTTTTCGTATGGATAGCTCAAATAAACGACTTCTATAAGTCTTAAAACTCTTTCGCAGGTCAAAGTCTTCATCGATGTTTTTTCCTCTGGGGTTAAATCCAAGATTATCTAAATCATCCCTTGCTGAACTTAATACTTTTAAATCTTCATAGAAAATCGGGAAATTTGTTTGTACATTGTGTAAGTCTAGAATATACAGTAATGCTCGAATAGAGTAAAGGGGGTAGCGAGTATAATCTACTCCAACAATATTGATTTTATCTTTTTCGTTTTTGTCACTATTAAAACGTTGGACAGTTTCCAAAAAACCAATCATAGGATTTTTAGATTCACTTCCTATAGAAAGAATTTCCATTGCTTTTTCATCTCCTGTCGAAACAAATTGATTGGCTAAATATCCTACGCCATAACCTAATTCTATGGTGAAATAACGAAATCCTTTTTCATAAAGGTACATCATTAATTTTAACTTGGTCAGTTGGTTCGAATGGACAAATTGATGATTTTCTCCAGTAAATACTAGTTTTTTGTCTTTTATGATTTCATTCAATGATTCGAACCCATCACTTGAAAAAGTTGTGTCCAATTTTACTTCAAAAATTGACTTACCAATTTGAGCTGTTGCTAGAAACGAAGTGAGAATGAAATAAATAAGTATTACGTTTTTCATGTTAGTGGTTGGTTATAAATTGATGAATGTATAGTGCTGCTTGTCTAAGTTCATTGGGAAGCTTAAAATCGCCGTGGGGATGCTTACTTTCAAAAGTGTGATTTGCTCCCTCAATGATTTTTATTGAACCTGAACTCCATTTAGATAAATGAATTGAGTTTTCGAGAGAAACTGCTTCGTCCTTACTTCCATGAATGTGAAGCATTGGTGTTTTTTGCTCAGCAAGAGATTTACAAGCATTTTGGATATTCAAAGATACTTTGTTTGCTACGTAATCCTTATAGATGTCAATTTTCACAGGCATATTTTGTTTTGTTCTAGTATTTCGTTCGAAACGAATTCCCGTATTTAACCACTGCTCTAATTTTCGGTCAGTTGGAAATCGTTCTTCTATGGAGCAAATACTTGCTAGTGTAACAACAGAGTGAACATATTTGTTTTTTTTTGCAGCTAAAATAACACCTGCTCCACCTCTGCTATGTCCTATTAAAGTAACGGGAAGGTGTTTGAGGTAAGCACAGCTTTTTATCCAGTTAATAGCAGCTTTAATATCGTGGACTTCTTTAGAATAAGTATTCCTTGAAAAGGCATCTAAATCGGGGAAGTCAATAGGGGTGTCTATCGTTCCACCGTTATGACTCAGATTGATTTTTACGAAAGCAATATTTTGTAATGCAAAATAGTATTGTAACGCATTCCAAGCTCCCCAGTCTTTAAAACCTTTATAACCATGTACAAAAAGAATAACTTTTTGAGGGTCAGTTTTTGGAATTAAAGCGTCAAGCGCCGACTTTCGATTGTTTGCTCCGATGTAAAAACTTTGAATGCGAAGATTATTCATGAATGGTATGTTTATCCGGTAATTGAATTACACAAATATAATTTGTTTTTACAAGTTACTGAAAATTGGTTAGACCAAACAAAGTAAATAACGACTCCATGAGTTATTTAAAAGAACTTTAGAACTCAGTTTATTTACCCCAATCCAGCATCCAACACCATCATCAG
>SKHH01000232.1 GCA_007117055.1 Lishizhenia sp.
ATGAATGATCCTGATAAAATGGATAAGTTAATCGCTCGTCAAGGAGAAGTCCAAGATAAGATCGATGCGCTCAACGCATGGGAATTAGACAGTAAATTAGAAAGAGCAATGGATGCGCTGCGATGTCCACCTGATGATCAAACCATTGAGAATTTATCTGGAGGTGAGCGCAGAAGAGTTGCTTTAACAAGACTGCTTCTACAAGAACCAGATATCTTATTACTGGATGAGCCAACAAACCACTTGGATGCAGAGTCAATTCATTGGTTAGAACAACATTTACAGCAATACAAAGGAACTGTGATTGCGGTAACTCACGATAGATACTTTTTAGATAATGTGGCAGGTTGGATTTTAGAATTAGATAGGGGAGAGGGTATTCCATGGAAAGGAAATTACTCGTCATGGTTAGATCAGAAATCTAAACGTCTCCAATCGGAAGAAAAACAAGCTTCTAAACGTCAGAAAATGCTTGAAAGAGAGTTAGATTGGGTAAGAATGAATCCGAAAGGAAGACAAGCTAAAAGTAAAGCCAGATTAAACAATTATGATAAATTATTATCGGAAGATCTAAAAGAAAAAGAAACTCAGTTAGAGATCCCTATTCCAAATGGTCCACGTTTGGGAACGAATGTGATTAAAGCAGTGAATGTTTCTAAAGCTTTTGGAGATAAGTTGTTGTATGATAACCTTAGTTTTGATTTACCTCCAAATGGAATTGTTGGAATTATTGGTCCTAACGGTGCGGGTAAAACTACTATCTTCAAAATGATCATGGGAGAGCTTCATCCTGATAATGGAGAATTTCAAGTAGGAGAAACTGTTAAAATTGGCTATGTTGATCAAACGCACGCTGATTTGGATCCGGAAAAATCTGTTTTTGATGTAGTCAGTGGTGGAACGGATTTGATTGAAATTGGAAGTCAGAAAGTAAACGCAAGGGCTTACTTGTCAAAATTCGCATTCTCAGGATCCGATCAAAATAAGAAAGTTGGAGTGCTTTCAGGTGGTGAACGAAATCGATTGCATTTGGCGATGACACTAAAAACGGAAGCTAACGTACTTTTATTAGATGAACCTACAAATGATATTGATGTGAATACACTTCGTGCATTAGAAGAAGGAATTGAAAATTTTGCTGGTTGTGCAGTGGTGATTTCTCACGACCGTTGGTTTTTAGATCGTATTTGTACACATATTTTAGCTTTTGAAGGAGACTCGACAGTATATGCGTTTGAAGGTAGTTTCTCTGAGTATGAGGAAAACAAAAAGAAACGCCTAGGAGATACGACTCCTAAACGTTTAAAATACAGAAAATTAACAAAATAAAGGGAAAGAGGCGAAAGCCTCTTTTTTTATTTTAATTCACAGTTTCTTTGTGGATTATCATCAAATGTCCCTTCATACGTTTCACACGCTTTAAGCGCATCACTTCTTGAGCTACTTACAATTTCAAGTGTTCCTGCTGACGAACTACCTAATTGCGTTCCTGTACAATGACATTCGAAATCTTTTCTACAACTTAGACCTAATAGTACAATACAAAATAAAATTAAACTACTTTTTCTAGACATAATTATTGTTTTTAGTTTGCTCTATAAAATTAATAAATCCGTATTTATTTTATTTTTTCACATTAAAAAAAACGCATTAATTTTGATAGTATTATAGCTTTAATTAAAAGTGTTTTAAAGATTTAATTATTTGATAATAAAATAGTTAACACTTTAAAATCTTTGTTAACAATTTTTTAGATAAAAGTTTATTAATCGAATAGATGAGTCTACTGTTTTTAAATGATTATTTTCGTAAAATTAAAAAATAAAATATGTTACTAAATATTGAACCAAAAGCATTGTGGAGTCATTTTGAAGCATTAAATGCTGTTCCAAGACCGAGTAAGAAAGAAGAAAAAGTAATTAAGTTTTTAGTCGGCTTTGGGAAGTCATTGAATTTGGAAACGCAAACGGATCATGTGGGTAACATTATTATAAAAAAGCCCGCAACACTTGGAATGGAGGACAGAGAAACAGTGATTCTACAATCTCATGTGGATATGGTTCATCAAAAAAATAATGACACTGTTTTTGATTTTGATAACGAAGGCATTCGTATGTTTATCGATGGTGATTGGGTCAAAGCAGATGGAACGACCTTAGGAGCGGACAATGGTATTGGAGTGGCTGCAATTATGGCGATTTTGTCAAGTTCTGATATTGCCCATCCCGCAATAGAAGCTATGCTTACAGTCGATGAAGAAACAGGAATGACCGGAGCAAAGGAATTGGATCCTAGTTTTTATGAAGGAAAGATTTTATTAAATTTAGATACAGAAGAAGACGATGAGTTAAGTATTGGTTGCGCAGGTGGTATTGATACAAATACAAAATTTTACTATAAAGAAGATAATATACCAAATCATGTAGTGACATTCAATCTATCTGTAAAAGGTTTAATGGGCGGTCATTCCGGCATGGATATTCATAGAGGTAGAGGAAATGCGAATAAATTATTGACACGTGTTCTGTATGATTCACCAGTAAGGATTTTTTTACAAGAGTTTAATGGAGGAGGGTTGAGAAACGCTATTCCAAGAGAAGCTGTTGCGATTGTTTCTGTAGCAAGAGAAAATCAAGAGTCTTTTGTTGATTATATAGCTGAAATACAAGAGTTATACTTACGGGAGTTTTATCCTGTAGAAAAAAATATTCAGCTTTCATTGGAGCCAGTAAACGAGAGTCCTTCACGCTGTTTGAACGAAAAGGATCAAAATAGTATTTTACAAACTATTTATGGGCTTCACAATGGGGTTTACAAGATGAGTCTAACATTTGATGATTTAGTGGAAACATCTTCTTCACTGGCTCAAGTAATAATTAAAAATGGCTGCTTTGAAACGAAATCACTACAGAGAAGCAGTGTAGAAACTTCCAAAACTGATATAGCGAACACTATAAAGTCTGCTTTTCAAGTACTAGGTGCAGAGGTGGAGCAAACAGGGGATTATCCTGGCTGGGAGCCAAATCCAGATTCTCCACTTTTAAAAATGATGAAGCAGTTGTACGAGCAAAAGTTTCAATCTAAACCAAAAGTACTGGCTGGGCATGCTGGTTTGGAGTGTGGGATTTTGGGAAGCCACTTACCTGGGGTGGATATGATTTCTTTCGGTCCAACGATTAGACATGCTCATTCCCCTGATGAATGTGTTTCAATTTCTTCAGTCATTAAGTTTTGGGAGTATTTCCAAGAGGTGTTAAAAAATATTCCTGAAAAGAAATAAGGTAGATAATCATTTGATGGATGATTTAACGAAACTGGCAAATACAAAGATGCCATATGGAAAGTATAAGGATAACTATTTGATAGATTTGCCTGAGCGTTACTTGGTATGGTACAGAACGAAAGGTTTTCCAAAAGGTAAACTGGGAGAGCAATTGCAGCTAGTACTCGAAATTAAAATAAATGGTTTGGAGTATTTGATTCGCCCGTTGATTAATGCTAATAAATGATGTTTGGACACTATAGAAGGAGGGATGTTGCTTTTAACATTTGAATTCTTCTTTTTAGACTTTTCCTCGCTAAAAGCTCGTCGAAATAAGGAGACCAAATAGTAGCTCCAGAGAATTAACCATGAATTAAGAAAGTTAAGTACTCTTTTTAATGCACCTTGATTTCTTCATAGTTTTTATTTTTTGCGAATCGATCATAGCCTGCTCTTCATTTTTTTCGATTTTCTCAATCAGTTCACTTGAAATAGAACCATCGAAAAGACATGTTTCTCTTTTATTTCTTGTACCATTACAAGAGCTAAACTGTTGCTATTGTATAACTGAATTAGGTTTTATTAGATGTATTAACGAGTATAGATAGTATAATATAAATAATAATAATTAACGGTATAGCCCATACATTTAGGATCAACAAAAGCATCAGTGATGCGCCCAAGAAAAATAATTGAAGTTCATTTCCTTTAAGTGCTAGTTTTTTTAATTTTAATGAAAATAGTTTAATTTCACTTACCAATAATAGAGAGAAGATAATTACTAAAGTCATTAAAACTTGGTCTTTTAGCAATATTAGAGAAAGTGAGGTTTTCCAATTTTCTGCGTTGTACCCATCCCATAACAATAAAGCAAAAGAAGCGAAAAATATGCTGTTAGCAGGAGTAGGTAGTCCTATAAAACTATCGGTTTGTCTATCATCAACATTAAATTTAGCAAGTCGAAATAAACTAAAAAAAGGTATTAGAAAGGCTCCAAAAGGAAGAACCAACCCCCAAGTAGAAAAAAAGTTGTTTTGATATCCTGTTTTTTGCAGATCAACGAGTTGATTAAAATAGCTTTGTACCCAAAAGTTGATAGATGCAGCCATTGTTTCTTCTTTCCAAAGCTGAGCAATACCCATTTCGCTCGATACAATAACCTCTATTACACCAGATAAAATGAGTAAAACAAATACAATCATTCCTGGGGCTACACCAAAGGTCACTATGTCCGCAAGTGAGTCAAGCTGCTTTCCAAGATGATTAGACTGTTTGAGCAATCTGGCGACCATTCCATCGAAAAAATCAAAAATAGCACCCATAAAAATGAGTAAAACAGCTAAATCTAATCTTCCTGTAAATACAATCATGATACTCGTAACTCCACATAGAAGATTAAAACCAGTCAATATATTAGGTATGTTAAACATGTTTTTGTTTTACGCTAAGGTATTCTATTTTGTGAAATGAGCGTCTATAGATTGAATATTATTTGTTGATTTAAAAAATTAAAGTATTACATCGTATTGTTAATCAATCCTTTTAAAAGTTTCAAAAAAACTTTTTCAAAAAAAAGATAAAAAAGACTTGTTAAAGTAAAAAGAGTGGGTATCTTTGCACCCCGCAAACGAGCGAGGGATTAATTAC
>SKHH01000033.1 GCA_007117055.1 Lishizhenia sp.
CAACTCCTATTTGGATGATGCAGAAAAATATGCCAAAAGCACAAAACAACTCCACCTCATACGCTTTTGTATCAAACAAGCCATGAGTCATGCAGGAAAACGCACCAGTTATCAACGCTTTGGTAATGCGAATTATTCATCCAATGACATCCGAGAAGTATTGACAGCCCTCGAAAAAACACATCTTCTTCAAGTGATTCACCCCGTAACGAGCGCAGTTATACCGTTGGAACCCAATTACAAAAAAACGCCACGCCTTCAATTTTTAGACAGTGGGTTAATCAACTATTTCCTTGGATTACAAAAAGATATCATTGGAACAAAAGATTTAAACACCATTTACAAAGGTACGCTCATTGAGCATTTGGTTGGTCAAGAATTACTTTCATTTCAAAGCTTATCGTTAAACAAACTACATTTTTGGGTGCGTGAAAAAAAGCAATCGGATGCAGAAATCGATTACCTCTACCCATACCAAGGTGTACTCGTTCCAATAGAAGTAAAATCGGGTGCTACTGGCACATTACGCTCATTACAAGTTTATATGGATCAAAGCCCACTAAATTATGCGGTTCGGCTTTATGCGGGAAAATTGCAAATAGACACCATCCAAACAGCGAGTGGCAAATCATTGCATCTACTAAGCATGCCTTATTTTTTGGCGAGTAAAATTGAACACTACATAGATTGGTTAAAAACCCAGTTCAGCTATGAAGTGACGGAGAAGGATATGACACTTAAAGAACCCTCTATGTCTAACTTTACAATCAGAAAATCAAAAGAAAAGAAATGGACAAAAGAGGAGCTGACAGAAAAACACTTTCGCATACTTTCATTATGTAAGGAAAAACCATTAAAAGGACGACAATTAATTGAAGAAGGATTAGGACTCACTTATCAATCCAGAAATAAGAAACAGTATATAAAACCTTTACTAGATTTGAAACTCATAAAATATACCCAAAAGGATTTCAAAAAAAGTAAAGCGCAAAAATATCAATTAACAAAAGCTGGATTGGATTTGATAGGATCCTAAAAAGACAATGATTTTATAACCCATTAAACGCTTCCATTGGTCTATATAAATTCTCAGATAATTTGTTTTTTCAGCGAATTTTCTAGTATATGATTTGCGGAATCTTCCATGAACCTTACAGTTTTATTTGTGAATTTTAGAAACTGCTCTTTTAATTACCTTTCTTGAGAAGAGATATAAATTAATTGGGTTACCAAGCTAAGTCGCAAAATTGTCCTTTCAGACAATATTTGTAAACATCGGGATTTACCCAATGTTTACTATAAGCACCCCCCTTATGAGTCCCGAAAGTCTACCTAGGCAGACTTTCGGGACTCATTCTTTTATTCATTCTACTTATAAATTCGGGTATTGCCCTTTATATTTGTTTACTATCAAAGCCTAATAACGCAGAAAGCTGTAATTTTGTAATATGATTGTATACAATATTACAGTAAGTTTAGATCCTGCTATAGAACAAGATTGGATCAATTGGATGCGTTCTGTGCATATTCCAGATGTCATGAATACCAAGTGTTTTCGTGATAGTAAATTGTGTCGCGTACACGCTGAAGAGGAGGGGGGTGTGACATATGCCATTACATATACGGCTTATTCACAGGAACACTTGGATATTTATCAAAAAGAACATGCTCCTAATCTCCAAAATGATCATTCTGAAAAGTTTGCGGGACGATTTGCTGCTTTTCGTACTTTTTTATCTGTAATTGAAGAATTTTAATGAGCGTTAAAGCGAAAAAACACCTTGGACAACATTTTCTTGTAGATCCCAACATAAGTAAAAAAATTGCGTTACAATTTTCAGGACATCTCAATTGTAACCGTGTGCTTGAAATTGGTCCAGGTATGGGAGCGTTGACCAGACACCTGTTGGAACACCCTTTGATAAAAGAGGTGATTGTTATGGAAATTGATACAGAATCGATAGATTATTTAACGGTCCACTTTCCCGAATTGAAAGGGCGAATTTATTCCACAGATTTTTTAAAAGTAGATTTAAAGGAGCTCATAGGGGGCTCTCCATTTGCTGTGGTGGGAAACTTCCCTTATAATATTTCTTCGCAGATTCTATTTCAATGTATCGATTACAAGGACATTATTCCTGAAATCATGGGGATGTTTCAAAAAGAAGTAGCAGAACGAGTAGCTGAAAAACCCGGTTCAAAAACATACGGTATTTTAAGTGTGTTACTTCAAACTTATTACGACATCGAATACTGTTTTACGGTAGATGAGAAGGTTTTTCACCCTCCCCCCAAGGTTAAATCAGGGGTCATTCGTTGTAAAAGAAATAATCGTAACAACCTACCTTGTGATGAAAAATTGTACAAACAAGTGGTAAAAGCTACGTTTAACCAACGAAGAAAAACAGTGAGAAATGGTTTGAAATCCATCTGCTCCATACCTGCAGAAGAAAATCATCCATTACTTACTCAACGACCGGAAAAACTGGGTGTTGAAGAGTTTATTGCATTAACTCAATGGGTGAGTCAATTCGTATAAACTTTCATCCTTAAAGAGGATAATCGAAAGAGCTTTGGTATCTATATGCGTAAAATTCAGGATCCATTTCCCAAATTGAACGAACAATTTTATACGCTTTTTTCTCCGGTATAAATTGCGCAGGAGGAACGTTTAATTTTTCTGCCGCATACTGATAATACTCTTTTTTTACTGGATGCTCTGGAGATACGCCATTAATTATTTTACCCCAAAAACCGTTTTCAACCACCCAATGTATTAAACCTATACAATCCTCTAGGTGAATCAGGTTAATTGGAGCATCTCCATTAGAAATTGTTCTTCCCGACATAAAACGTGCAGGATGACGATTTTCCCCAACAAGACCCGACATTCGAATAATCGTTAAGCGATGCTTAAGTTTTTCTTGAAGCTCTTTTTCTGCTTGAATAATCGCGGGGCCGTTTCTTCCTTCTCCATTGGCGGTTGTGTTTTCGTCCACATCGCCATTGTTATCAGCATACACAGAAGTTGAACTGATAAAAACTACCTTTGCGTGTTCATTTGTTTGGTGTATTATCGCAGACATATACTTTGCATAAGACGCTTGAAATCCGCTCGGCGGAATTGTTACTACAACGATCGATAAGTCATTAATCCAATTCTGAGGCTGAAGCATTTCTTCCATGGGTAAAGCGTGAGAAATAATACCATTGGCATCCAATTCTTTCAACTTTTCACCACCTCTGGTTGTTCCATGAACTTCGTGTCCTTTTTTGACAAAACGTATTGCCAGTGGAAACCCTAACCATCCACATCCAATCACACCAATTTTTTCTTTGCTTACCATAAATTCTCAAAGCGTTTTACCAACATCTTACTTTCGAACAAAATTACTTCTTTCTTGTTTAGCAAAGCATAATTAAAATTAACAGAATTAGGTTCAATTCATACGAATTATAAGAATTTATGTAGCTTTGGACTTTCAAAAATCTAAAATATGATAAAAACTGACATCCTTATTATTGGAGCAGGTCCAGTGGGGCTTTTCGCTATTTTTGAAGCAGGGTTATTAAAACTAAAGTGTCATTTAATTGACTCTTTACCTCAACCAGGAGGACAATGTTCAGAGATTTATCCGAAAAAACCAATCTATGACATCCCAGGTTATCCAACTATTTTAGCCGGTGAACTCGTGGATAATTTAATGGAGCAGGCCGCACCGTTTAAACCCGGTTTTACATTAGGAGAAGCAGCGGTTACCATTGATAAGGCAGATAACGGTAATTTTATTGTAACAACCAATAAAGGTACGCAACACGAAGCTCCAATTATAATGATTGCTGGAGGATTGGGTGTTTTTGAACCGAGAAAACCGCCGATTTCAAATATAGAGGACTACGAAGATAAGGGGGTGGAATACATCATTAAGGATCCAGAATTTTACCGAGGAAAAAAATGTGTCATAGCTGGAGGTGGAGATTCAGCGCTAGATTGGGCAATTTTTTTAACTGAAAAAAACATCGCTTCTGAAGTAGCGTTGGTGCACAGAAGGAGTTCTTTTAGAGGACACTTAGACTCTGTTCAAAAGGTAATGGATTTAGCGGAATCAGGAAAAATAAAACTAATTACAGAAGCTGAAGTTGTTGGCATAGGAGGAGAAGGAAAAGTTGAAAACGTAACCATCAAACACCAAAAAGATGGCGAGTATCAAGTAGCAACGGATCATTTTATTCCCTTGTTCGGACTAAAACCATCGTTGGGACCAATTGCTGATTGGGGGTTAGAAATAGAGAAAAATGCAATCAAAGTAGATACCACGGACTACTCAACCAATATTCCAGGAATATATGCCATTGGCGATGTCAATACCTACGAAGGAAAATTAAAATTAATTTTATGTGGGTTCCACGAAGGCACAATCGCATTGCAATCGGCTTTCGCAAGAATTCATCCCGATAAGAAAAATGTATTGAAATACACCACCGTGAATGGTGTACAAGGGTTTTAGATTAACTTTTTTAATGATTTTTCGGGTATGTAGGGGCGTATGGCTATACGCCCCTACATACCCGAAAAAATTCCCGACCAAACCCTAAAAACCTACTCCACTTTTCCTTTAAAGGAATAGCCAAGTCCATCGATTGTTTCTTGGACTTTCTGCACAGAAACATTTCCGATTACTGTGGCTTGATTTTTTTGTAAATCAACTGCGACGTCTTGCACGCCTTCTAGATTTTTTAGGTGTTTGTCCACATTTGCAACGCAGTGGTTACACGTCATTCCTTCAATGTGGAAGGTTTGTTTGTCCTTTGTGTTTTCCATGATTTTTGATTTTTTGGGTATATAACGTAAAATTTCTGCTTGAATTAATAAATAAACGAGAACAACGCC
>SKHH01000300.1 GCA_007117055.1 Lishizhenia sp.
ATTAGTGAAATCGATTGTGAAAATTCATTAATTACCTTAGTAAACACTTCTCCAAATGAATCGATAAACTGTATGTGGGATATGGGGGATGGAAATGTACTATTTGGTTGTGATGAAGTGGTCTACAGCTATGGACAAACTGGTTGTTTCGATATTTCATTAACGTTAACATCCACAAATAACTGTGTAAGTACATCAACAGCGAGTGATGCTATTTGCTTACAAAGTTCTCCAATTGCAGACTTCACTGTTGATCCAATTGTTGCAACTACACAGGACCCGACATTTGAATTCACAAATGAATCATCTGGAGCAGTAAGTTATGAATGGGACTTCGGTGATTTCTCGCCATATAGTGATGAAGTTCACCCAACGCATACTTACTCTTCAGAAAGAGACGGTTTCTATGATATTCGCTTAGTGGCATTCAATAGCAATGGCTGTCCAGATACGGTAATTCGTCGTGTGGAGGTGAGAGAAGATTTAATCTTCTGGGTTCCTAACGCCTTTACGCCAGATAAAGACCAGTTTAACGAAGTATTTAAACCAGTTTTCACATCTGGATTTGATCCATTCAATTATAATTTATTAATCTTCAATAGGTGGGGAGAAGTTGTATTTGAGTCTAATAACGCTCAAGTTGGATGGGACGGAACGTATGGTGGAAATATTGTAAAAGACGGGGTCTACGTTTGGAAAATTCAATTCAAAGATAAATATACCGATGAGAAACACGTTCACACTGGACATGTGACACTAATAAGATAAAAAAAGGGGCGATAAAATTCGCCCCTTTTTTAGTAAAAACTAAATCTATTTAAGCACTCAATTCTTGATAATACTTCTTTGCTGAAGCAACTGTCTTTTTTGAATTCCCAACAAAAACTTGGTTTTCAAGAATTATAAATGGACGTTTTAAAAACGTATACTCCTCGAGCATATGTTTTCTGTAATCTGACTCAGTCAATTCCATATTATTGAGCCCCATAGAACGGAATTTCATCGCTCTTTTACTGAATAAGGCTTCATAGGATCCTACTTTTTCTTTTATCCAGTCTAATGTTTTTTCATCAATCGACTGTTCTTTTATGTCTTGTAACTCAACGTCTCCTTTCAATTCTAAATCTTTCAATATGCGTTGATTCGTTGAACACGATGATAAATGATATATTTTTCTCATAACTTTATAATTTACATTGCAATAAATACAAAATGATTAAGCTTCCTTAAAAGCAATACCACTTACTCTCTTTGTAAGCGTACCTTCTATGTTTTCCTCCCGTATCATAGATGCTGCTTTTTCTTCTTGAAAAACCTCATCCAATGATTTTATTTTTGCACATGGAACATGTAATTCATGCATACCTGATAATATGATTTCTGCATCTAACTGCCCAACTAAAAACTGCAACTCTTTGAACAAATCTTCCCTATGCTGTACTCTTTTTTGCGCCGTTTCATAACGTTCATTTTTTGACATCAATGGCTTTCTAAAAAAAGTACACATTAACTCAAAATGACGATCTGATCCAATAGCAAACGTTATTAACCCGCCGTCCTTTGTTCTAAACAATTCACCATAAGGCGCTATATTTGGGTGTAAAGAACCCATTCGTTCAGGTACTTCTCCGGTCATTAAAAAATTCGAAGCTTGATTCACCAATGATGAAACAGCAGCTTCATATAATGAAACAGAAATCACCTTGCCTTTAAAATCTGGTTGCTGAGATCTTTCCAATAGCGCCAATAATAGTCCTTCTTTTAAATGATGTCCCGCCAACACATCAATAAATGCTACGGGCATTTTTAAAGGACCACTATTTTCATCTCCGTTCATAGACATGATTCCACTTTCTGCCTGTAAAATCAAATCATAGGCAACACGGTCGCTTTCTTCTCCAAAACCATTAATCTTACCAATTATTAATTTTTCATTTGCCTCTAATAACTGCTCGTCAGAGATTCCCAACTTAACTTGAGCCCCGAACTTAAAATTCATCAATAAAATATCAGCTTCTTTTATCAAGCTAAAAAAAGCCGCTCTACCGGTGTCCTCTTTCAAATTTAGTTGAACATATTTCTTTTTATAGTTTACACTTGAAAAGTAAGCCCCGATTTTCGTGTCTTTCTCACTAGGAAGTCTCCAACTACGTGTAACATCAGGGTTGTCAGGGTTTTCTACTTTTACAACATCTGCCCCTAACTCCGCGAAAAAGGTTCCAACCGAAGGTCCTGCTAAAACAGTAGAAGCATCTATTACTTTTAATCCTTTTAATTTTCCCATCATTCACTTTATGTTACTCGCAGTCCAACGGTTCTTTCCAGTAAAAATCCTTAAATGTTATTCTTGACTCGAACCAAATTGTCTTAGCTTCTACCGTATCTTGCGGTACCTGCTCGAAATATATCCTATGTTCCGCTTTGGGTAACATTAAATTGCTTCGATCAAAATGTATACGACCTGAGTTTTTCAAGGCAGTTACAATCGCTTCTTGACTTCGATCTTTTAAGCCTTGAGCCTTACACCTTACATAGTTGGAGTTTTCAATAAAAACCAAGGCTGAATCTCTAGGCAAACGAATAAAGCTCCCCTCCCCTTTTAAGCTTTCATATACTTGTGCTTCTTCGCCTTCTTCCAAATAATGCACTGGAGTTATATAACTATCCTCATACAATGAGAACTGTACCCGATGTTTTTTACCTCTCAGCTTTCGTTCCAACACATAGGCTTTTGGAAAAACAGCCGGTTGTTTCACAGATTCCCGAAAAACAACATCTCCATCATTTAAAAAACCTATTATTTCATCCGTCGAAATGCGTTGTCTTTCAAACTTTTCTTTTTCACTATCTGGAAGTACAATTACTTTATCCAAGAAAGTATTCTTTACGCGATTCGACGGCATCCAAGCACACCCTCTATTTTGAAAGAAAAAGCCGACAAATATCATTCCGATAAGAAAGCCTATTCCATAATATTGAAAACGTTTCCAAATGCTTTTCATTCTTTCTATTAATTTACCGTTTGACGTAACCAGTATTTTGCGATTTTATGGTCTTTGTCCAGCTCATAAGTATACCTTACCGCATCTATCATCCCCATATCTGCATTAATGACCATTAATTCATCTCCGCGCGCTATGATCAAGATAAATTCATCACCAACTTCTAGTCCATCCATAAACTTTCTAAATGAAGTCTGATCAACACGATAACCATTATAGGCTATAATCTCATCATCTGGACTCAACCCTGCCTTTTCAGCTGCACTACCACGTGAAACAGAACGTACCATCAACTTTCCTTCTTTCATAGTCGTTGACACACCAAACGCCTGAATTTTTCCTTCTACCATCTCTATGTCTAAACCCAAATCTTTAAAATACGATGCATAATCAATAGTTTTTGTTCCATAAATATGATCTTCAAAAAATTGAGTTAAATCTTGCGCCGTAAATTGCTCTAGTTCATTTTGAAATTCTGCTTCAGTAAATCCTCTGCTCTCTTTGGTATAATACTTTTCATAAAGCAGTCTTAAAAAATCATCCATTCCCTTTTTCCCTTTATACTTCTTCATCATCATCGCGTCTAAAACAGCACACACGAGATGCCCTTTCGAATAATAAGATATCGTAGTGTTTGAGCTATTTTCATTTGGTCGATAAGCTTTAATCCAAGCATCAAAAGAAGAGTGTGCTACAGGTTGAACTTTATTACCAATTGTTCCTTCTACATAATTCAATGTGCTCATCAATTTACTTAAATATTCCTCTTCTGTGTAAAATCCTGCTCTTCTCAGAATTAATTCATCGTAATAAGAGGTAAATCCTTCCATTACCCACAACAAATCCGTATAATTTTCAGCATCGTAGTCAAAAGGACCTAAAACATATGGACGAATTCTTTTTACATGCCATAAGTGAAAATATTCATGCGCTACCAACGATAAAAAACGTAGATAATCAGAACCTTCATACGTCCATCGATTTACATTTAATGTAGTGGACTCTAAATGTTCCAATCCGCCGCTTCCTACTTGAGTGTTATGAATAATAAATAAATATTCCTTGTTGGGATTAAACCCGAAAATATCTGTGGAGGCCTCAACGATTTTAGCCATATCTACTTTCAATCGCTCAACATTATAGTTTCCCGAACCATAAATTGCAACCGTATGCTTTACTCCTGCCGCATCAAATGAAAATAACTCATGATTACCAATTTCTATGGGGGAATCTCCAAGGTGGTCATAATCTCTGAATAAGAAAGTTTCGCTCCTATCATCAGATTGAACGCCTTCTTTTAACTTTGGTAAAGCCGTTGAAATATGCTCAAAACCTTCGTAAGGAGTAACTGTTAATTTACCACCCAATTCCTTATAACCTTCTGGATACATAAATAGATTTGTTCCATTCAGATAGCCATGTGTAAGATCTAAAAAACTCGTACGCACCGTCAACTCGAAGGCATAATACTCGTATTTAACTGTTACATTTTCTTTAGGTGATTTAGTTATTTTCCATTTGTTTTTAGATACTTTCTCAATAGGCAGTGCTTTCCCTTTTTGATTTTCTGCTCTTACGAGGTCAATGTTCTTCGAAAACTCTCTTATCAAATATGAGCCTGGAGCCCAAGTCGGTAAACTCAAGATTAGTTCTTCTTCTGAAAATGAAATTAATTCTAACTCCACATGAAAATAGTGCGTTTCTGGTTCAGGCATCGACAGCTTATGATGTATCTCTTGCCCCGAAACAATTGTAGTTATAAAAAAGAATAGAAATATCAGTCGTTTCATCTTGTTTTATTTTTTCCTCAAATCTACATATTTTTAGTTTAGGAGCGTGAAATGGAGGGGGAAGAGTTAAGGGGAAACGCATACTTC
>SKHH01000161.1 GCA_007117055.1 Lishizhenia sp.
GTAAAACTACCAATACTTTGTTGCGTCAATCCATCTTTCACAGAGATATTGATCTCTTTTAACGTTGGATCAACTTCTGAAAGAAATTCACCCCTTACAACAGCAATTTGCTTTGGAAAAGTCTCAACACGAACATTAAAAACATTCAGGACATCACTTTTAGAATTCCTTTCCGACGCAAAATAAGCCAAACGATTTAAAGAATCCACAATGTATAAAAAGTCATCATCGGTTGAAGAAATAGGGAAGTCCAAATTTTCTGGTTGACCAAAAGAATTCGTTTTAGGGTCGTAGGGTGCTCTAAAAATATCATATCCTCCCATACTATTGTGACCTTTTGAAGAAAAATATAAATACTTACCGTTCGGATGTATGTATGGGTAATCCTCGTCGAAGTTTGAATTCACACCTCCCTTAACCAGTTGGGGTTCCGACCATCCTTTTTCACTTCGTTCACTAAAATAGATGTTTTTGACTTCGTCACGTTGTCCGTAACTTGCAAAATAAATCCGATTTGAGTTCACTGGAAAATGAATTAAAGGAACATGATTATTTCTTTTATCCCGTCTCGTTTGAAAGTCAGCTGAAACGATAATATCACCACCAATATCCGAAAGGTCGTAAACGCGAAAAAAGCTTTTCTTGTTCACCGATTGGCGATTAAGCACTACCATTTCAGTAAGACTTTTGAGTAAGCCCATACCATTTTTACACATCTCAATTTGACGATCAACATTCAATTTACTAACCGCTCGATTTCCCGCCTTTTGCTTGTAAATGTTATAATTCTGAATTGCTTTTTCAAATTGATAAGTCAGGTGATACAGCTTTCCTAAATAAAAAAACACTTCTATTTCTGTATCATTTGACTTAGAAGCATAATTCAGATACCGAAAAGCGCGATGTTTATCTTCTGCTGTTTCTACAAGACAAGCGCCATATCGGAAATTGTAAAAATTACTGCGTGGTTCCAATGATAAAAGTCTTAGATACAAAGGCTCGGCTTGAACGAAATCATCATTTTCAAAAAAATCAGCCGCTGCTTGTTCTATGTCTTCCTTTGTTTCTTGTGAGAGCAGAAAAACAGGAAAAAACAATATAAAAAAACAGCTTATTTTGAAAACATTATTCATTTACAATACTGGTTATCAACGGTATTAGTTTGGAATTATTTTCCAAAAAGTCTCATTTTATTTTCTTCTCCATTTACAATACGCTGAATATTGGCCTTATGTGCTAAAATCACTGCAAGAGAAAGTAAAATACTAAATAGCAACAAATAAAAATTCTGATTTTGAAATAAAAAATGGACACTAAATGGAAAAGTGACTGCTGCTAAAATTGCACCCAACGAAACATAAGAAGATAAAATAAAAACAATCAAAAACACACCAAGACAAACCAAAGCAGCAAATGGATGAATACCAATAACAATTCCTAGGGAAGTAGCGACTCCTTTCCCTCCATTAAACCCAGCAAAAACAGGGAAAATATGTCCTATTACAGCCAATATTCCTAGAATAAGTTGGAGCTGAATAAGTTCATCTGACCCCCATGAGGCAAAGTCTAAAAAATAAGGAAAAGTTACAGCTAAAACGCCTTTAATTACATCTATCAATAAAACAACAATACCCGGCTTTTTACCGAGTACTCTAAATGTATTTGTTGCTCCTGCGTTTTTACTGCCGTGTTCCCTGACATCTATTTTATACCAGGACTTACCCACCCAAACAGCGGTGGGGATTGATCCTAATAAATACGCCAGAACAATGTATATACTAATTACACCCATATTATCATCTAATTAAATGCCCTTAAAAATTGACTTTGAAAAGCCGTATTTTGCGTCATTTGATACACAAATCTACGAGCTTTTCTTTTATCTGGTTTTAAATCATTTATATCATTTTCAAACTTAGCGTCGTTTGTTAGAATATTCATTGTTCCCGTTTTACGGTTATCATAATCAAAGAAATAAGAATAAGCGCCAGGAACATCCAATAATAATCCAAACTTATCGCCAATTAAAGGTCGTTTTTGTAATGCAAGTTTTAGTGGTACCGTTTTCATCACAGGCTGACTAAACACACTTACTATCACCGCATTATCAGCAGTTGTTTTTAACCCAACCTGCTCGCCACCAGCAATTTTAAACGAAGTCAAACGTACGCCTGAAAGCACAAATAGTTCTTGCATTTCGCGGGGTACTCTTCTCACTCTTTTATCAAGCGTATATTCTGACCTAATTTTATCCGCTGTTTCCCGATCTACCCATTCAAGAATAGCTTGTTCTAGTGTCGTTGCATTAAAATCTACATCTTTTAAACCTTCGATATTAGCAATTTTTTTACCCACATCTTCAAGACTTTTCTCATCTAATGGAGCAGACACCTTTAGTGTTAAATTCATAGTAGTTTCTTCCCTTTCTTGAATATAGTTTACTACACCTACGGCATCAATTTCAAGCGTTCCAAGGTCCATTCCTAGATTTACTTTACCATCGCCATTCATAGAACAAGATTTCGTGTGTAATGAAATATAATTACCCGACTCATTTCTGTTCATGAGTTTCTCTCGAGAAGCAATTTGAAACTCGTTCGACTCTACATTATATTGAAGTAAACCAGAAGCTGTAATCACCACAGCATCTTGAGCTTGTTGCAAAGAAGACAAAAATGTAGGATATAGTTCCACTTCGTCTAACACTTCCGAAGAATTCCATACAATTCCTGCAGCAATACCATTTCCTTCTAAATCCACCATTTCATCACTAACTGGAATTTGAATATTCTGAGGATCAATAGGCGCTTTGAAAGACATCCAGTTTCGCTCAAACTTATCACAATTATGGTCAATACGCGTTGCGCCATTAAAGAAAAGTGTTGGGTCAGCAGCTTTCATTCTTACCTCACCGTAAAAGTCAAACTCAGGACTCAGTTTAAAATTTGCGTCTTGACTAATTTGTCCTTTCGCTTGAGTTTGATAAGAACTATCTAAGCGAATTTCAGGAAAATGGAAAACTTGCTTTGTTGAATCTCTGTCGAAATAAAAATAATCTCCCGAAGATGTATACGCTCTTTTACCCGTAATTTGTGTAGATGCATTTTCAATTCTATGGTATTTTGTAATGTAGTTAGCAACAATCACAGAATTTTCTAAGCGATCCATTTTGGCTTTTTTACGTATAGTAACTTTTGCGCTATCTGGATAAATTCTTGCATCAGCGACATCAATAAACTCTGCTTGCGAGCAATAAATCGTTTTTTCATTCAAATTAAACCGGGCTCTTCTCGCATTAAATGAAAGAGAATCTTGTTTAGGATGTGTAGAAATGAAGTTCGGACCTGCTAAATCTAGATCATCGTCAGAAGCAGTTTCTTCAACCTCTTCCAATTCTAAATCATCTGTATCCATGTACCATGTGAACATATCAATTTTACACAAATACTGATTTACAGGAAAATCAATGGTCGAAGATCCATCATTCGACACAAACTCTCCCTTTCTTTCTTTGAAATCGACACTAGACTTCATGTTATCCGTTTTCACAGCCAAAGGAGTGTCAGCTTGATCTTCTTTAGAACCTTTATTGTTAAGCAAATTAAAGTTAGCCGTATCTGCCTTCATTACCCAACGATCAAACACATAATTCTTTGAAGACATTGTAGCGTTTCCAATGATGTTTACTACACCATTTCCACGCATTCCACTTTCTCTAATTACCACTTCCCCCCTCATCTTAGCATCCGCATCATAAAAATCAATTAGCGATTCATTGGAGCGTACTTTTAATGTTTTCTTTCTGGGTAAATACGTAATAAAAGTATTCTCTCCTTTCGCATCTGGAAACTGAACGCCTTGTTCCTGTGGTCTATTTTCAAATTTAGCCACACCAATTGTAGAATCGGGTAAAAATGTAAATAATTTAGAAGTAGAGGATGAATTAATAAAATCAATTTGTCCATTACCTTGAAGACCATTATTCGATAAAACAATTTGATTATCATACACTGCGTCCATTTCATAAAACTTATACCCTCCTTGAGGAGTTTCCGAAGAAAACCCTAAAGAATAATCTGGCATTATTTTTAACTCTTGTCGAAATTTAGGAAAAATACCAGCAGACGTAAGTTCTCCTTCTAATCTAACATATTTCTCGTTAAATGTTGCTAGACTATCCATTTCAAAAGGGTCCAACTCAAAGTAAAAGTCTTCTTTATTGTAGGCTCCTCTATGAATACTAAGATGGTCGTAATACACTTTTGTTTTTTCAGTACAAGCCAACTTAGGATAAGAATCAAATTCTTTCTTTTTACCCGCGCGGTTATCCGCATCATCCACGATTAACTCTCCAGTAACTCCAGAAATAGCCGATTGTAATGGTATTTCCCGTTCACCATCTTCTGGCTTAAAAGGTCTAGCGCGAAACAAGGCTACATCTGATTCGATAATATTGAACTTATTTTGTTCATAGTTATAATCTCCAGCTAAAATATTTACTTCCCATTTACCCGCATTTACCCAGCCTTTGAAAAAGATGGAGCGATTTTCGCCCACTGTAATCTTGTTCTTATCAGGGAAAATCATTGTGTTTTTTTGTGCTGAAATGGGAACGTTATCCACGGCGTCAAGCTCTAGCTGTAATGTTGTTAAGTTAATTTTTCCATACGATTTAAGACCAGCGCGCTCTTTATTGGTTTCCTCTATACGCTTTCTTAATTGAGCTAAATTTGGGTTGCGTGCTACCTCCTCATCTGAATATTCAAAACGCTTAGGAGTTAAGTCAGACACAAAAATTAAATTATCGAAGTCTTTTTTTCCTGATCTTGCTTGAACAAAGTGCTCTAATTTTTGATTTAC
>SKHH01000284.1 GCA_007117055.1 Lishizhenia sp.
AACATTATTGATACTCCTGGTCACGCCGATTTTGGTGGAGAGGTAGAACGTGTATTGAACATGGCAGACGGTGTATGTTTGTTGGTAGATGCCTTTGAAGGTCCAATGCCTCAAACACGCTTTGTATTGCAAAAAGCATTGTCTATGGGATTGAAACCTTTAGTGGTGATCAATAAAGTAGATAAAGAAAACTGTACACCAGATGAAGTACATGAGAAGGTATTTGATTTGATGTTCGAACTAGATGCTAATGAAGAGCAACTTGAATTTAGAGCAGTATATGGTTCAGCTAAGAACGGATGGATGTCAGATGACTGGAAAGAACCAACTGATTCTATAGAACCTTTATTGTTGGCGATTTTAGACTACTTCCCTCCTGTTGCTATTCCTGAAGGAAATACACAGATGCTAATTACCTCGTTGGATTTCTCTTCTTTTGTAGGGAGGATAGGAATAGGGCGATTGACAAGAGGAACTTTGAAGCCAAACCAACCTATTATTTTAGCTAAAGCAGATGGCTCTCATGAAAAGCATAGAATTAAAGAAGTATTTGTTTTTCAAGGTACTGATCGAATTAAAGTAGATGAAGTACAGCCTGGAGATATCTGTGCTGTGACTGGTTTAGAAGGTTTTGAAATCGGAGATTCAATTTGTGATTTCGAGCAACCAGAGCCATTGGAAACGATAGCGATTGACGAGCCAACGATGAGTATGTTGTTCTCGATAAATGATTCTCCGTTTTTTGGACAAGAGGGGAAATATGTCACTTCTCGTCAAATTGATGAACGTTTGAATAAAGAGCTGGAGAAAAACTTAGCGCTTCGAGTAGAACAAACAGATAAAGCGGATAAATGGATGGTTTTCGGAAGAGGTGTACTGCATTTATCGGTTTTGATAGAAACTATGCGTCGCGAAGGATATGAATTACAAGTCGGGCAACCTCAGGTAATTATTAAAGAGGTTGATGGTGTGAAATGTGAGCCAGTCGAGGAGTTGACAATTGATATTCCAGAAGTTCATTCGGGTACAGCGGTTGAAGCTGTTTCGAAGCGAAAAGGAGAAATGAAGAATATGGAGGCGAAAGGTGAACGCATGATTATTCAGTTTCATATTCCATCGAGAGGAATTATTGGTTTGAGAAACTTTTTATTGACACAAACAGCTGGGGAAGCTATTATGTCACACCGTTTTATTGAATTTCAACCCTATAAAGGGGATATCCCTGGAAGACAAAATGGGTCTTTGATTTCAATGGAAAAAGGTACAGCTATTCCTTACTCCTTAAATAATCTTCAAGATCGTGGTAGATTTTTTGTTGACCCGAATGAACCTATCTATGAAGGTCAGGTAATTGGTGAGAATTCAAGAGTGGGAGATTTAGTGGTGAACGTAACGAAAACTAAAAAATTAAGTAACATGCGTTCTTCTGGAGCGGATGATAAAGTTCGATTAGCACCTGCTATTAAAATGTCGTTGGAAGAAGCGTTGGAATATATTCAATCAGACGAATATGTTGAAGTAACACCAACTTCATTGCGTATCCGAAAGGTTTTATTAAAAGAATCAGATCGTAAAAGAGCGGGTAAATAATTGAATTATATAATAGAATTGAAAAGGTTTCAACGCTAGCGTTGAAACCTTTTTTTGTTGGTTTTTCTAAAATAGATTTCTGCATGTAGAAAGCTGAATTAAAATTCAGAGCGGTTTTATTAGAATCGGTAATTTCGCAACTCATTAATCTGCATAATTGTAATAAGCGAACCTTTCGTTTTGATGAAACCATCACTTTTAAACTCACTTAAAATACGAATTACAGATTCTGTTGCAGTACCTACAATGCTAGCTAATTCATCTCTTGAAACAGTAATTTCTACACTGTCAGCTGGTGGCTTTCTATATTTATCATATAATTTAGTGAGGGCTTCAGCGACTCTTTTTCTTACTGTATTATAAGCAAGATTCACTAATTCATTTTCGCGTTCTATAATATTTCCGGCAAGTAACTTAATGAAATTAATAGAGACATCCTTGTTTGTAAGCAAGAGTTTTTCAAATTCATCTCGTTGAATTAAAGTCACAGTGGCACCCTCTAATGTAACAGCGAATTCAGTGTAATTTTCACTAGATAACAATTCTTTATAACCGAAGAAATCATTAGGGCCGTACAAGGCAGTTACCATTTCTTTTCCATCTTCACTTACTTTATAGGTTCTAATGTGGCCATTGTTAACAAAGAATAAATATTTTGGAATTTCGCCCGTACCAAATAACTTTTCTTTTTTACCAAAGCTTTTAATTGGAGACTTTTCTTTCAGGACTTCAAGACCGGTTAAATCTGTTACAGCAGAAGTAAAGCTTATCCATTTATTGTCAGAGTTGCTGGCATTCTTAAATAGTTTATATTTATTTAAGCGAGACTCGATGGCTTCTAGTAACTCCATTTCTTCAAAAGGTTTAGAAATGTAATCGTCAGCACCAAGATTCATTCCTTTTCGAAAATCTGAACGTTCCGTTTTTGCCGTTAAAAATATAAAGGGTATCGCACTTGTTTCAGGGTTTTTACTTAAGTAATATAATACACCATAACCGTCTAGTTCTGGCATCATGATATCACACAATACAATATCTGGGAGGTGTGTTTTAACAACTTCCACACCTTCTTTTCCATTTTTTGCAGTGACAACTTCATAATCTGCTAAGGTTAGCATCTCTTCGATGTTCTCTCGCATTTCATTATTGTCTTCAATGACAGCAATCTTCTTCATTTTTTAAGGGTAGTGTAATTTTAAAAATGGAACCTTTGTTTTCTTCACTTTCAAAATTAATGGTTCCGTCTATTAATTCTAAATATTTGACAACTATATTAAGGCCAAGTCCCGTACCTTCTATATTTAGTACATTTCCTGCTCTAAAAAAACGACCAAACATATTTTCTTTATCACTTTCAGGAATTCCTATGCCAAAATCCTGAACAGATAGAGAAACTCCATTATCTTCTTTATTACATGTTAAGTAAACAGGAGAATTTTCAGGAGAATATTTAAGGGCGTTTGATACAAGGTTTAGTAAGATGTTTTTGAGTACACTTTTGTCAGTACAAATCTTACAAAACTCCGTGGCTTTGACTTCTATGGTTTGACCATTTTTAATTAGTCCTCCCATTTCATCAGCTACCTCGTGCAATAATTCTTTTATTGCTACACACGAATACTTTTTATCGACTCTGCCTGACTCTAGTTTTTCAATAGAAAGGAAGTCATTTAATATATTCGTTAAATTCGAAACAGCTCCTTTTATTCGTTTAACGTGTTTATCTGTGTTCTCATAACGTTGTTTCTCATGGTACTTGCTTATTAGAGAGGCAGAACTATTTATAGTTGTCAAAGGCGTTCGAAATTCATGCGAAGCCATAGAAACAAATCGTGATTTCATTTCATTTAGCGCTTTCTCTGTTTTTAAATTATCTTCCAGCCTTTCTTCAATTTCTTTTTGTTCGGTTATGTTTTTTTCTACGACTAATATTCGGTCGATATGTCCGTTTGTATCAACAAGCGGCGTTGCGTTAATTAAATAAGTACCTTGATTTACATTAACTTCAAAGTTTCGTGTTTGTCCCGAAAATACTTTTTTTAGTTCTGCTTGTACTTTTTCTTTCGCCTCTGGTGCGATACGCTCTAAATAATTTAATCCGATAAGATCTTCTGTTTCTATACCAAGCTCATACAAGCCTTGACCTTCAGCAAAAAGATAATTTAAGTGATTGTCAAAAATGCTAATCACTCCACTTGGAAAATTTCTCGCAATGGATTTATAGAGTTGTTCACTTTGATGTAGTTCAGACGTTCTTTCCAATACTTTTTCTTCAAGCGTTTGATTGAGTCGAAGCAACTGTTCTTCTGCTTTTTGTTTTTCTGTGACATCTGTAACCAATGCAGCTACATATTTTTTATTATCCTCAGTGAAAGGGTTTAAACCTACCTGAATAGGGAACAACGAACCATCTTTTTTCTGCCCCTGTAACTTTATCGTGGAGCCCATAGTTCTTTTTTGCGGAGACTCATGATAGTTTTTTCTGTGAGACTTATGTTTCTCTCTTACAGCATCAGGAATCAGTATTTCTATACTACTTCCCATCAACTCGTCTTTAGAGAAACCAAATAACGAGGTGCAAACCTCATTTATAAGTACAATTTCACCATTTTGATCTACTACTATTAACCCTTCTTGAATCGAATTAAATAATATAGCGTAGATATTATTTTCAAACCTCATTTGTGCTCAATAATCACTTAGTTATCAAAATTAACAAAAAAATGAATAGTTGAATGTTTAAAAATTAAATTGTTTGCAGTTAATTGTTTAACCTATGATAGTAGTTCCATTTTATCGTATCAGTAGAATGAAAAAAAGTTTTAATTTCTTGTAACAAAACATCAGGCTCTACAATAGATCTCTCCCAAAAACAATTTACATTTTTGTAATAACTGTAAATTTGATTATTCTTAAAAGCTCTTAATCGTTGGAATAGGGGATTCATTCTTATAATGTCATTTTTATTTTTGGCAGCTGGATTTAACCAAAAGTCAGTTGTTTCATTATCATGAATCACTTCTTCGATGGTCAAAGAAATACTTGCAGTACCTCTTGTATCTGCATAACGGTATTCCACTTGAGCATCTTTTAATAATTGTGCAAAGTAACTTTCTCCAGCAGGAGCATTAAAAACATCTCCATAGAGTGTTCCAGCAAAAACAGTTGGAAGTGATTCTAGGTTTGCTGTTTTTGCAACGGTCTCGTATCGTTTTTTTATTCCATCGAAAATTTCATTAGCTAAC
>SKHH01000204.1 GCA_007117055.1 Lishizhenia sp.
ACCCAAACTACTCGAATTTGGATTTTGCCGAACAATGTTTCTTAAATTATCTTCTTTAAAACCAACTTCTCTTGGAAGCACAAATTCATTGTCGTCTAACAAATACTTTCCCTCTGGAACATTTTTAGAAACATTACACCCTATGAGTGAAAATAGGAGTACAAGCAAGAAAGCAAACTTGTCGTATGGGTGTAATGTAAACATATAAAAACAAAGCTACATAATTTTTGTTTTTTACCACGCAATAGAAATTTAAAAGAACAAAAAGTCTGGATAATTAAATCGAAACAAAGATTCAGGGCAAACGCATTTAATAACCAAGTTAGGTCGCAAAAGGGCGTCACCCTGTAAGCCTGTCCGACCAACATGGCGGAGGTGTAATACGAAAACAAAGGACTTCGTCCTTTGTTAAGAATGAATAAAAGAATTAGTCCCAAAACCCTGCCTAGGCCGGGTTTTGGGACTAAAATAAGGGGGGCTTATCGTAAACATCGGGTTTCACCCAATGTTTGCATATGTTGTCCTTGCAGGACAAAAAATTCAGTAATTTTTAAATCAGTATATTGTGCAATATATCGTTATTAGTACAAAAGTAAATGCTTTGCTCTGAACAAAGGTTGAAACTTTTAAAACATTTAATGTAAAAATCGTTACATTTGCACTCAAATTTTCGAGTCAATGTCTATTGAAGTAAAAATATTTGCAGGAAGAGCCTCTAAAACACTGGGAGAAAAGATTGCAGCTTCTTTTGGTATCAGTTTAGGAAATGTAATCGTTTCTGAATTCAGTGATGGTGAATTTCAACCGTCTTTTGAAGAAACGGTTCGAGGTCAAGATGTTTTTATTGTTCAATCGACTATGCCTCCTTCTGACAACTTAATGGAGTTGTTACTTATGGTGGATGCAGCAAAGCGAGCAAGTGCTCGGAAAATCATTGCGGTTATTCCTTATTTTGGATTTGCACGTCAAGACAGAAAAGATAAACCGCGTGTAGCAATCGGTGCAAAACTTGTAGCAAATATGTTAATGGCAGCTGGAGTAAATCGATTAATAACGATGGATTTACATGCTGATCAAATTCAAGGTTTCTTTGAAGTGCCTGTTGACCATTTGTACGCATCTACGATTTTTTACCCAGAGATTCAAAAAATCGCGGAAGAAGGAAATATGGTCATGGCAGCTCCTGATGCTGGAGGCGCAAAAAGAGCCAACTCCTATGCGAAGCGATTAAACGTGGGACTTGCAATTTGCCACAAGCAACGAAAAGAAGCTAATGTAGTGGCTAAAATGACGGTCATCGGAGATGTTAAGGGAAAAGATGTAGTATTGGTAGACGACATGTGTGACACAGCGGGTACTTTGACAAAAGCTGCTGATCTTTTCATGGAAATGGGCGCAAAAAGTGTACGTGCATTTTGTACACACGCCGTTTTATCAGGACCAGCTTATGATCGCATTGAAAAATCAAAAATCACAGAGCTTATCGTAACAGACACTATTCCAACACAAAAAGAAGGTGCAAAAATCAGAGTACTTTCAGTAAGTGAGTTGTTTGGAGATGTTATCAAACATCTAGTCCATAATGAGTCCATTAGTAAGCATTTTTTAATATCATAAATAAATACAATGAAAACAGTACAATTGAGCGGCTCGCCAAGAGCGAGCGTAGGGAAAAAGGACGCTAAAGCAGTTCGTAATGCAGGGCGCGTACCTTGTGTACTTTATGGAACAGGAGAACAAACTTACTTCTCTGTTCGTGATGTAGATATGGAGAAAATCGTTTTCTCTCCAGATGTTTATCGCATAGAGTTGGATATTGAGGGCACTAAAAAAGTAGCAATCATTCAGGAGTTACAAATTCACCCAGTAAAAGACACCGTACATCACGTTGATTTTCTAGAATTAGTAGATGACAAGCCCATTAAAATTGCCATACCTGTCCGACTTTCAGGTCGTTCTAGAGGTGTATTAAACGGTGGTCGTTTACAGCAAGTATTCCGTAGATTAAAAGTGGAAGGTTTACCAAAGGATATTCCTGCGGCTATTGATTTAGACATCACACCGTTAAGAATTGGTCATTCTATCCGTGTTTCTCAAATTGAAATTCCTGGTGTAAAAGTATTAAATGCACCGAATGCAGTAGTTGTTTCAGTTAAAATGGCACGTGGTGCTGTGGATACAGGAGATGATGAAGAAGGAGGAGAAGAAGCTGCGTCAGAAGAAACGAATGCAGAAGCATAATCATTTCATTTTTATATTAAAAAGCTGTCCTATGGGCAGCTTTTTTTGTTTGTATAAAAAACATTAAACAAGCATTTTATACGGTTCTATTGTTATTTTAGTGGTAATAACAAACAAATTAAAACAACTGATTTTCAAAACATATAACCGCAAAGGAAACAAAGAAGGCACAAAGGTCCACAAAGCATCAATCTCTTGGTGCTCTTTGTGAAACCTTAGTCTTGGTGGTTCTAAAAAAGAATATCTTTAAAAATACTTTTCCAATTAAACTCATGGTATAACCATTTATACTAAAAAATTAGTTGTTCATTCAATTACTTTACGATCAAACTTTAAGATCTATAAAATTTTGAATTGAGTTATTGAACCGAACCTTTTCTTTGAGGCTACCCCTTTATTTCTTCCAACCTTTTTCTTACAAGTCCGGTCTACTTAAAATATATCCCTCTAACTACTTCAACAGTTCAACAGCTGAAGCTCTTGCCCTAGCATCAATTTTTACGAAATCTTCGTATAGTGGTTTTTGAATTAACTCGGTTTTTCGCATCACCTCAGCGTTTATTTCAGCAATTTGAAGAAATCCGATTTTTTCTTCTAAAAAAGCCGCTACAGTAACTTCATTTGCGGCGTTTAATGCACAAGCAGCCGTTCCCTCTAACTCCATCGCTTCAAATGCCAAGTTTAAATTCCCAAAAGTATCTCGATCTGGCTTTTCAAAAGTTAAGGATGGATAATCTAAAAAATTGAACCTCGGGAAATCCGTTGGAAAGCGTTCTGGATAGGTTAATGCAAATTGAATGGGTAACTTCATGTCAGGCAACCCCATTTGCGCTTTCATACTACCGTCTTTAAATTGAGCAATGGAATGAATAATGGATTGCGGATGAACGATTACATCAATTTGTTCTGGTTTCAAGCCAAAGAGCCATTTTGCCTCAATTACTTCTAGTCCTTTGTTCATTAACGTGGCAGAGTCAATTGTGATTTTAGCCCCCATATCCCAATTGGGGTGTTTGAGCGCATCTTTTGGTTTCACATTCACTAATTCAGCAGCCTTTTTTCCTCTAAAGGGCCCTCCAGAAGCAGTGAGGTAAATCTTCTCTAAGGGATTATGGAATTCTCCTACAATACATTGAAATATCGCTGAATGTTCAGAATCTACGGGATAAATATTGACCCCATATTTCTTTGCTTCACTCGTAACTAATTCTCCTGCGACTACCAAGGTTTCTTTATTCGCTAGAGCAATGTCCTTATTTGCACGAATAGCTGCGAGTGTTGGGCGCAATCCTGCGTAACCAACCAAGGCAGTTAATACCACGTGCACCGCTTTCGTTTCAACAACCTGAGCTAAGGCATCTTCCCCGCAATAGACATGTATATCATGGTTCCAAAGTGCATCTTTTACTTTCTGAAACTGTTCCTCACAACCAATAACCACCGTATTCGGTTGGTATCGCTTCGCCTGTTCGATCAATAAATCAGCATTTTTATTTGCTGTTAATACTTCAAGGTTAAAATACTCTGGATAAGCTTCTATAACTTCCAACGCTTGAGTTCCAATGGATCCTGTGGATCCCAAAATCGCAACTCCTTTTTTAGCTTCTTCTGATTGTGTCATGCATAATAGTTAACAACTGCTTTAGCGTAAACAGTAAACATTTCTTTGAACAAAGGTAATGGTATAAAGTTTATGAACACAAAAATTAAAGTAGGTTCTATAGGGCAAATGCATTTAAAATGATGTTAAACTCATATAACATAGGTCACAAAAGTGTGTCACCCTGTAAGGGTGTAATACGTTAACGAAGGACGAAGTCCTTTGTTAAGAATGAATCAAAGAATGAGTCCCGAAATCCTGCCGAGGCAGGATTTCGGGACTCATAGGGAGAGGCTTTAGAATAAACATTGGGTTTCACCCAATGTTTGAATATGTTGTCCTTACAGGACAAGTTTGACCTGTGACAGTGATAATAAATAAGGTTCTACCATGAATTTAGTGGAATCAATAACTATCATTATCACAGGTCAAAACAGTGTATTAGTGCGAATTTATTATTTATTTTGTTGAACTTTATTTCAAATGATTGAAAGTTAAGATTTCTCCTCACAATAGAATTGCTCGTCGAAATGACGGACTTTATAGAGTTTTGGTCGTCGCGCATAGCGCAACGATTTACACCAAAAAACAGTCGTCATTTCGACGATTGAAATGAGGAGACCACGTAGTAGCTCCGGAGGAAAATCTTTAGTTAACACAATTAAAAATATAATTCTGTACCTACTGACCATTAAATGTGTTGACGAACTTACTCATTAAAATAACAGTAGAACCATAAATAATTCCACTAAATTCATGATAGCGCCAAAAAAGAAAACAAACAGATTACCCCATGCTTTTATTAATAAGTAATTGAGCCACTTTCAAATCGAAAGGAGAAGTGATTTTTAGATTTTCTTCATTGCCCTCTACTCCAACGACAGAAAAGCCAGCTTTTTCTATAACAGATGCATCATCTGTAAATTTCGGATCATAGGGCAATGCATAAGCTTCTTTAATAAGTGGAGTTTGAAAACCTTGAGGAGTTTGTAC
>SKHH01000255.1 GCA_007117055.1 Lishizhenia sp.
TTCGACTCCTATCGTCGCTCAGCATAAACTTCTCGTCCTGTCTTAAAAAAAATTGAAGTCAAAATAAAAGAGGTTACTCGCTTAAAAGTAACCTCTTTCTAATGGTAGCGGGGACAGGACTCGAACCTGTGGCCTTCGGGTTATGAGCCCGACGAGCTACCAACTGCTCCACCCCGCACTATATTTTTTCACTAATTATCTAATCGTTTCGGGGTGCAAATATACGTACTTTTTTTACTATTCACCAAATTTGATTGTAAAAAAATACAATATTTATTCTTCCCGGATGATTTCTAGCGCATTAGATGCTTCTTCCCATTGTTGCATGACTGTATCAAGGATAGACTTGGTTTCTTCATATGCCTTGAGTCGTTTGTTGGCCCATTCTTCATCACTATAATCCAATTCAGCTAACTCTTTATCCATTTCTTGCAATTCCTTTTCAAGACGTTGAATTTCTTTTTCAGATTTGTCAACGGCATTTTTTAATCGGTTTCGCTCTCTCTTTAATTCCTTTTGTTCCTCATAGCTCAGCACATTAGATTTATGTTGTGTGCTTTTTTTATCCGTGGAAACCACTTTATCTTCTTTACCTATTTTTTCTTCTCCGTTTAACAATCCTGACTTACGTTTCAAAAACTCTTGAATGGAATAATGGTGTATTTTCAATTGTCTATTATCTATGTCCCATATTCGATTTGTTAATCCATCTAAAAATTCGCGGTCGTGAGAAACAACAATAAAAGTTCCCTCGTAGCTTTTCAATGCTTGTTTTAGCACTTCCTTACTTTGGATATCCAAGTGGTTAGTCGGCTCATCTAAAATCAACACATTTGAAGGACTCAACAACAATTGACAAAGCGCTAATCGTGTTCTTTCCCCTCCTGATAGCACGCCTACTTTTTTATCAACATCTTCACCACTGAACAAAAAAGCACCTAATATAGAACGTAGATCTTTTCTAATTTCACCTTTCGCCACTTCATCGACTGTTTCGATGACGGTTTTAATAGGATCTAAAGCGTCCGCTTGATCCTGAGCGAAATAAGTCACCTCTACATTATGTCCGTAGGCTACTGTCCCCTCTCCATCCAAGGTCTTCATGATGCGTTTCAATAAGGTAGACTTACCCACACCGTTGGGACCTAACAAAGCGATCTTCTCTCCCCTACCCACGGTGAGGTTTACTCCAGAAAACAATTCTAAATCACCATATTTCTTTCCTAAATTCTCCATCTCTAGTACCCATTTCCCAGGTTGTACACTCAATGGAAATTTAATTTTCATTTTTGCTACCTCGTCGGTTTCAACTTCTATCCGCTCTGTTTTGTCTAGTTTTTTTATCAACGATTGAGCAAAAGCTGACTTGTTCGCCTTGGCACGGAATTTATCAATTAACTCTTCGGTTTTTTTGATTTCTTTTTGCTGTTGTTTTTGCGCCTCAATTAATCGTTCTATCTCCTCCTCTCTTTTGGCTTTATATAAGGTATACGCATAGGGGAAATCAAGTAATTTACCATTTGTTATTTCTAAGGTTCGTTTCGTAACATTATCCAAAAACAACCTATCGTGGGAAATGGTAATTACTGCACCTTCAAAACGTTGCAAATAATTTTCCAGCCAACCAATAGAAATGATATCTAAATGATTAGTAGGCTCATCGAGTAAAATCACAGAAGGGTTGTTTACTAATATCTTTGCAAGTTCAGCACGCATTTGCCATCCTCCAGAAAAAGTGTGTAACGCATTTTTAAAATTTTCCTCTGTAAAACCAAGCCCTTTTAATGCACTCGTTATTTTTTCCTCCCATTGATAGCCTTCAAATAACTGAAATTGTTCATTAGCAAAATTCAAATCATCTAACAACTGAAGATAACTCTCCGACTCATAATCCGTTCGCGTTGTAAGTTGGTGATTAATATCATCAATTCTTGTTCTAAGTTGATTCAATTCTGCATTTGAAAAAAATAAATAATCAAAAACAGTAAGACTTGTGTCAATATTTATTTCTTGCGTCAAAAAACCAATGGTAGTATCTTTTGCTTTATGAATATACCCGTCAGTAGGTTGATCCCATCCCGCTATTAATTTTAGTAAGGTAGATTTACCTGCTCCATTTTTACCAACAAGCCCAATTTTATCACCTTTGTTTATTTGAACGCTGATGTTTTTGAATAAATAACCTTGGGGCAAATGAACACTTAATTGCTCTATATTAATCATACCACAAAATTATAAAAAGAGATTTCGTAGAAGAGCCTAATACAGTGATTTTTTTTGATTAGTCTATTTTTCTGTATGCACAGAGCTCCAAGCTTCTGTAAAATGGAATTTAAATTGTCTAATCTGACTATTCAAATGTAAAAATGATGTGAGTTCATCTTTTTTCAACACTTTTCGTTCAATCATTTCGTAAATGGCATTTACATTTTCACGATATGCATCTTCAGCCAACTGCAGGGCTTGTTCCGGTGAATCTTTTAATTTTTCATAAAACTGTGAATACTGCTGCTGTACAGCGAATTTTAATTGTATCAATTCATTTTGATCACTTTCTTTTAAAGCTAAAATTGTATGTAACACATTTTTTATACTCTTCGCCGCTAAGGACATGCGTTTAATTCCGTGAATGTATGTTTGCAAGACTTCCGCTTCTGTATCAGTCATTTTTTCCTTTTGAATCGATAAATAATAGGTGATAATCTCCCCTTCTATCAATTGAATTTGTCCGTACTGATTTACTAAACTATCCGTATTTGAGTCAAAAAACTGCGCAGTAAATGCTTTTTTTTCTTCATTAAATGCCGTAAAACGATACTTCTTTATGCGCTCCAATAAATTAGCTGCTTCTTTCCGAATGGCCTCAGAAGCACCATCTATCACTTCACTAGGTACCGATTTCAACATAGGGGTTAAACTTGGGGCCTCCTTTTTAACTAAACGCTGAATCAGTTTCGTGTAAGGAGTCAAAAACGGAAACATAATTATAATTCCGATCATTGTAAAAATACTGTGAAAAGACACCAACTGAAAAAGCGGGTCTTCAAACGGCAGTTTATTTTTAACAAAATCAATCAGAGGATACAATATGATCAATGCTATTATACTCGTTATAAAATTAAACCCAACATGCGCATAAGCAACTTGCTTTTTAACAGCTCCGCCCCCTAATGCACCAAGAAATACAGTGATTGTAGTTCCAAGATAACCTCCTATAACTATGGCGCCGGCAATTTCTAATGAAATCATTCCTGTATACAACGCACTGAGAGTAATAGCCATTGTAGCTGAACTAGATTGAATTATCGCTGTCAATAATACTCCTATTATAAAAAACAAATGAACAGGAATCGATAAACTTGCAATCGCATCCATGGATACCGTTTGGACATCAACAGCATCTTTCATGAATTCAAGCCCCATAAACAAGGCACCAAATCCTACCAAAAAACGACCTATTTCTGTAAAAAATATCCTACCACTAAACAAAGTAATAAAGATACCTCCTACACCAAGAATGGGAAGAGCTAAAGAATCAATGGGTAATTTAAACCCTACAGAGGCTACAATCCAACCAGTAATTGTTGTTCCTAGGTTCGTACCAAAAATAATCGCAATTGCATTACGCAGCGGAATGATACCTGCTCCGACGAAGGCTAACACCATTAAACTTACAACGCTACTGCTTTGCAGAATAGAAGTAACAATTATTCCAACTAAAATTGCTAAAAAAGCATTTTCAGTGTATTTTTTAAGGAATGTACGAAAGGACTTACCTGCTAAATTTTTGAGTCCATTTTCCATTTGGTTTATTCCCAAGAGGAATATCCCCAAACCAGCTACAAACATCCAAAAATTAATATTGGGCATATTGACTATTCAAATTCAATCAACAGCTGACCTTTATCTACCACGGATAAATCTGAAACTACAATATTTTTAACGACACCTTCCCCTTCTGCTTTTATAACGTTTTCCATTTTCATAGCTTCTAAGGTAAGCAATGCATCACCTTCTTTAACTTCACTACCGACTTCAACCGCATAATTTAGGATACGACCGGGCATGGGAGAAGCTAATTGATGTATTTTTTTTACTTTCTGCTTATCTAGCCCCAAAGCTTTAATTAAGTCATCTAAAACATGTTTTTTTGTGATTTCAAACTGACGATGATTAATTTTAACAGTCATTTTACGTTCCTCTAAATCCGAAGAAATGATTTCTCCTGTATAATTCTTACCTAAAAAATGAACCGTAAAAAAAGTATCGTCAATCCATTCAATCGTAGATACACCAGTTGATTTCTTTTCTTTACCGTCTATAATGTATGCTGAACCCTCCATAGTTTGAACCTTTAATTATAAAGCAAATCTAACTATTTTATGTATTCGAATCGTAAGACCAATAAAGAAAATAAAAAAACTAACAATACATTTTCGCGAATATTTCTATTTAACCACCGTTTACACAAAAAAAACGACACTTTAACCTAATCCGTCTACTTTTTTTTGAATCTAAACATTTTTTTCATAGTATTGTTGTGACAAAATGAAACCCAAAACTTTAATTATGAAACAAAAATTAGTACTACTCCTATTCGTCGTATCGACTTTTTTGATTAATGCGCAAACTATAGAGTCGCGAATTAATGGAGCTAACAGTAATGGCAGCGCAAATGAAAATTTACCTGAAATGTGTTATCAAAATCAAATACACGAGTATTTGATGGAGAATGATCCACAATATAAACAAGGTAGAGAAGAAGCAGAATTGATGTCAGAAGAAATACTTCAGAACATTGATGCCATTAGAGCGCAACGAA
>SKHH01000024.1 GCA_007117055.1 Lishizhenia sp.
GTTGTTTCTCCGTATCTCGAAGTTTAAAAAAGGAATTTTCATTTTTAGTTGTGTTATTACGCTTTTTATTTTCAAGCATTAAAATAATTTTTCAAGACCTAAAATGTGCCGATGAAAAAATTAGACTCTAACCCCAAACTGTTAAGGGCATATCTAACAGCGTCCATTGAATTAGACCATTCGTGGTTGCTGTCATCTGGAACATTTAAAACTTTTCCGTTTCTGTCCGTTGCGAACATATAATTATTATAAGCCTTGATTGTGTTAATACTTCTCCTCGTTACGCTAATTTTTTGACTTTGAACCTTGTCAATACCAGCCATAACTGAGCCTTGCCCTTTTACCGCACCAACAATATTAACACCATAGCTAGATATTTCATCAATGCTCTTTGGCTCAGCCGAATCCGCAACAACTAAAACGCTGTTGTTTTTTTGTGCTAGAAGCAAATCCGCAATACTCTTGTTGCTCATTCCTTTGCGATAAACTAACTCGTCAAGAATGAAACCATTGTCTAACTCATATACATCAATTATCGCAGTTGGGTCATTGGTAAAACCAAAATCAACACCTCGTCTAATTAGCCTTGCTTGCTCTGGGATTTCGTCAATTATCGACCAGTCTTTATAAATCTTCTGTTCAAGCTTGTTTGGCTCTCCTAGCCACTTATGAGCGTATAGACTCGGTCTGTTTTTTTTATCGTCTTCAATTTCTTTTAAAATCACATCCGTTATCATTCCGTATTTAATCGCAATGTTATAGTTTACATTGATTCTGAGCGTGTTTGGTCTGCCCTCTAAAACCAGCCTTTGATGAACAGGGTCATCTTCCATTAAGCGATTGTAGGTGTATATAATCTTACTGTTTTTCTTTCGCACGGTTGGCGTAAGAACATCAATTGAGGTTTGGCTAACAGATTGAGCTTCCTCAACCCAAGCAATGTCTATGCCCTCAATTGACTTAATGCTTTGCTCGTTGTTCCATAGCCCTTTAAACAAAAAATCAGAACCGTTTATTGTATTGATTATCGAGTTTTTAGTTAGTGTAAAATCTCTCATATCATACAAATCAATTAAATCAGCAAGCAGTTGATACGAACTATCCGAGATTGAGTTTTGAAACTCACGAAAACAAGCAACTCTAGTTTTAGCCATTCTTGCCCTAATCAATAAAAATCTCGCTACCGTATGCGACTTCATCGAATATCTACCACCCCAAATAGCACACTCACGCCAATCATTTTCAAAAAGTGGCTTATACTCTTCTGGAATTTTTATTATTTTTTTTGTCATTCATAAATTCAACTAATACAGGCTGAATCATAATTGGATTGTCTTTATCTCCTTCCAAAACTGTTCTCGACAACTTCGGCATTAAATATTCAAAAAGATTTTCGACTTTGTTCATAAAAAGCCTTTGTTCTTTCGTTAGCTTTTCAGAATTAGCAAGTTTGCCAACAAACTCAAAATATTTCTTTAAACCATTTACTCCGATCCTTTCGATGAACTCACGAATAACCTCCTTGCTATTGGCTCTAGCTTCGAGGCTAAGCTTCCAAAGTTCATTGTTAGGTTGAAAAGGCATAGTATGCTTTTACATTGACATTTTTCATAATCTATAGTCAACCTTTTTCGTTTAAAAGTCAAACACAAATTCAAACTTTGTCGATAGTTTTTTATTTTGCAAAACTTTTAGAGGTGTGATATAGTGTCTCTTGATGAAACATTTAATCCCATTCCAAAAATGCACATCAATTACGAACAAATTATAGATAGATAGAAGTTATATACACGCTTCTGCCTTTTTGTGCTTCTGGAATGGGTCACAAGGAGGCGGAGGCGTGGATATAACTCTTAATCTATGGAAAACAAAAGTAAACAAAAGAAAGAAAAATTTGTGCAGTTCGTCCGAAAGAGTGAAAACTTTTGGGAGCTAATTAAAAGAAGACCATCTGCTTTTGTTTTGCTTTCAATTGTAGCAATGAGAGCAAAAAGAACGGACTCTACAAACTTTAATGATTTAGAAGTTGGAGAGGCATATATTGGCGACTATAAAAATTATGGTTCTACCGAACAAAAATATAGAACTGATAAAAAGTTTTTAGAAACTCACAAATTTCTAACGACCAAATCAACGACCAAAGGAACTGTCGCAAAGCTCATAGACAAGACAATATTTGACATCAACGAAGGAAAACTAACGAACAAACTAACGAACAGCCAACGAACGCCTAACGAACGCCTAACGACTAACAAGAATGATAAGAATGATAATAATGTAAAAGAATTAGAATACAATTCTCTTACAGAGAATGAGCAAGCTCAGAAAGTTGAGGAGGTCAAAGATGTTAAAGAAATCGAAACAACGAAACAGCCTGTAAGGAAGAAACAGACAAGGGAAGATATAAGCCTTATGTTGTCTTACCTTAGAAGCCGTATTGGAATTGAATCTTTTGTGGATTCAGCAATGGAAAGGAATTTTGGAAAACACATCATTGGGTTGGTCGGGAAAATTGGAAAGGATGAGTTTTTGAGGAGGCTTGATTGTTTGCTCGAAGACGATTTTCATCGAAAAAATTGCAACAAGATAAAATATGTTTATAACAACATTAAGGGCTTTATCGAGCCAACTATTGATATTTCGAAATATACTTTTAATTAAAAAATTATGTATGAAGTACAAAAATTCAATGGAGAAACGGTCAAACTTTCTGAAAAAAACTACAATCAGGTTGCAAATCTTTTGTTGAAGACTGGAAAATTTATAAATTTTGGAGGCGAAATTATAAACATTTCTGAAATAAAAGGCATTCGAAAAGAGAAAGCAAACAACGATTACGATGTATCAAAAATAAACTTATAACAAAAAACAAATGACAAAAGTAAACACACCTTACGGAGAATTGGAAGAATCAAGGCTTGAAGAGTTTTGCAAAGTAGCTGGGTGGAAACTTAAAGACAATCAGTGGAAAATTGTGTCAGAAGAAGTAGAGCATTGGCAAATAGTAAACTCAACTAGTGAAAGCGAGAAAAACAAATGGAAAAAGAAAAGCGGACAATTGGCAATTCGTGATTTAAACTTTCAATTTGCGATTGCTAAAACAAAAAACTCCGCAAAAGGTGCTAAAGAAAATTCAATTGTAAGCATAAACGATGTAGAAAAAGCCATTGATTACGCGAGTGAAAAACTAATTGATTATCAAGGCAATCCTATATATCTTCCCGAGTTTTTAGCAACGAAAAGTGGAAATTATGAAACGGACACAAAACCGCCAAAACTATATTCGAAAATACTTGAAGAAACAGAAAAAAACATAGAAACATTGATAACCTAAAAAAATGCTCTTGACTTGTCTTTAACGCTTTGCTAGTATATAGCCAATCAATAACAAAAAAACAATTATGAAAAAACTAATCGAACTTCAGAAGAAGTTGAAGCCGATTGTCAAAGGCTCGGAAAATCCGTTTTTTAAATCGAGGTACTTTGACATTAATGCAATTATTGAAACAATCAAACCAATTATAGACGATTTAGGAATAGTCATTAGTCAGCCTATCGTAATTCTTGACGGTAAGAATATTTTAAAAACAGTTGTATCTGATATAGACGGTGCAGTTTTAGCCGAATCATCAATGATAATTCCAGAAACAAACGACCCTCAAAAACTAGGTTCTATAATCACATATTATAGAAGATATAGTTTGCAAAGTTTGTTATTCCTGCAAGCTGAAGACGATGACGGAAATAGAGCCTCTAGTAAAGTACAAACACAAACTGTTAATGTTTTAAAACTTTTAATTCAAAACACAGACACGACAGAAAAGCTGGAATCTATATTTAAGTCGTCTGAATTCATGCAAAACTATAAGATGCTTAACGAGCAAGGTGTTAACACAATTAAAGAGTTTGCGAAAAATAAAAAAAATCAATTAACCCAACAAAACAATGGAAATCAATCAAATCAATGAAGTCGTAAACGATTTAGCAGTCTTACGACTCGAAAAAAACGCAGTAGAAGAAGAGTTAAACAAGCTTCTACAAACTCCAGAAATTCAAGAGCTACAAAGAAAACTAGAGCTTTCTAAGTCTGAAGTTTCAAGGAAACAATACGAGCTATTATCTGTAATGAAAGACAATGAATTAAAAAGCTGGAAGACTGAAACAGGAACATTCTCTAGAATATCAAAGTTTACGGTCAAGATAGATCCGAACTATGAAAAAAGGATTATCGAAGATTTGAAGAAAGGCGACAAAGTAGATAACTTCGAATTAAAACAATCTGAATATATATCAGTAAGAGCATTAAAAAAATAATTATTAACAATAAAAACCATGCAACTAAAAATCGAGAAAATCGAAAGAGAAAGCAAAGTTTCAAAGGCTGGAAACAGCTACGAGTCAATTAAGGTAATTGCCAATGGTGGTAGGTGGTACACAGGCTTTGGAGATGATGTCAATGCAACATGGAAAGAGGGGGAAACAGTCGAAACTCCAGTCTACACAGAAGAATACAACGGCAAGACATATAGCAAGCTTGGATTGCCGAAGAATCCAACAGAACTTCAACAGATAAATTCTAAGCTAGACACAGTAATAGCGATGTTGTCAGCAAAGAAAAAGGAGAAAGAAATTGAAGAGATTTTTAATGTTAAAGAAAATGACGGATTACCATTTTAACATGAGCAATCTATCAAAATTCTACAAACTAATAAAACAAGCGAAGGGCTGTAAAGTGGATATGGAAGCTATAACAGAGATAGTTTATAGCCTCGAAGACCACGAACTGCCAATTGCACAAAAACAACTAAATAATTTAATTAA
>SKHH01000283.1 GCA_007117055.1 Lishizhenia sp.
AACTGTTTCAAGGTTAAACAATGGAGTTTCTGGAGGATCACATGAAGTATCACTTGGATTTGATTTGAATTGCACGAAAAAACCGCAATCATTCAAAACTATTTCATGTCCTTCATTTTAGAAAACTGTAACGAATTTGCGATTTTTCGTTATTTAGATTAAATTTGTAAGATATTAAGTATGTATTTTAATACCAAAACTATGAAACGAGTAAAACAATTACTTTATGCTCTTGGAGCTTTAGTTTTCGTCTCTTCATGTGCTAGAGAGGTTTCTGACGCAACGGGTTGGGAGTATAATAACCCCGCTTTTGGTGGTTTTCAAAAAGTCCCTGCAATGGATCAAGAAACTGGTCCTGGTTTAACACTTGTTGAAGGTGGTACTTTTACCATGGGACGTGTTGAAGATGATGTTATGTATGATTGGAACAACCGCCCAAGGAGAGTGACAGTTTCTTCTTTCTACATGGATCAAACTGAGGTTACTAATTTCCATTGGTGTGAATACTTATACTGGATAGGTCGTGCATATGAAAGCTATCCAATGATTAAGAAAAATGCTCTTCCCGACACTCTGGTTTGGAGATCTCGTTTAGGCTTTAACGAAAAGTTTGTGGATTATTACTTACGTCACCCAGCATACCGTGATTATCCAGTAGTTGGTGTTTCTTGGTTACAAGCAAATGATTTTTGCCAATGGAGAACAGATCGTGTAAACGAATACATCTTAATTCGTGAGGGTATTTTGAACTTTAACATTAATCAAGCTGACGAAAACACATTTAATACAGAAGCTTATTTAGAAGGTCAATATGACGAAGAGGTTAGACAAAACTTAATTGATTTAGACCCATCTAAAGCAACGGGCTCAAGAGGTCAAGAGTTGGGTGACCGAATTGTACGCATGTCTGATGGTATTCTTTTACCACGATACAGGCTTCCAACAGAAGCGGAATGGGAATTTGCTTACTATGGTTTAATTGGAAACCTTAGAGATGGTGAATCTGAAGTAATTACTGAAAGAAGAGTTTACCCTTGGAATGGGCATTACGTTCGTCAAGAAGGTGAAGAGTTTCAGGGTTCGATTCGTGCTAACTTTGTTAGAGGACGAGGAGATTACATGGGTATCGCGGGAAATTTAAATGACGGTGGTGATATCACAACTCCTGTTACTTCATACTGGCCGAATGATTATGGTTTGTACAACATGGCTGGTAATGTAGCGGAATGGGTACTTGATGTTTATCGTCCACTATCCTCTGAAGACGTAGACGAATTTAGACCTTTCCGTGGAAATGTTTTCCAAACAAAAGTGTTGAACAATGAAGGGGCTACTGAATTCAAGAATTTCCAAGTAGAATACGATGTTCACGGCATGAAGGAATATATTAACGAATTCGAACGTATTCGTTACCAAAGAGTTACAGCGAACAAACATGACCCAAATGACACTATTATTTCGCTTGGTGTTTCAAAGCATATAGAATCATCTAACCCTACTCCAAGAGGATACTCTCCAGATCCATTCTTTGTTTCGCATGGATTTAAAAAAGACTCTGTTGAGCTTGAAGTAATAAGAGAAATTAATGAGGTACTTGACCTTGCTATTGAATACAAAAATAATAAACATGACATCGAAGCATCTATGTTGATTCAGGATGAAATCTTTGATAATATTTTCATTGATAAATTAAGATTAGGCCCAGAAGGTGAAGAATATGCTTTCGAAGTAATTTCTATGCTACGTGATGGATTTAAAGAATTTATTATCGGTACTCCAGGTAAACTTAAATATAGAAACGTAACAGCTGAAGAAAATATCGGAAGGTTAAATTACCGTCGTGATGACTACATTGATTACTTAGATGGAGATATCGAAAGTTCAATACATTACGACAACACACAAAGAATTAATGATATTAATCAGGCGACAAGAGATCCGAATCTAGTGATGTATCAAAATCGCTTTGAGCAGTATGACCTTAAAGGAAATACTATCAAGCCTGGGGGTGATAACAGAACGGCTTGGCCAACAACATTAATCTCTAATAAATCTAGAGTTTATAAAGGTGGTTCTTGGAAAGACAGAGCATACTGGACAGTCGGTGGAAATAGAAGGTTCTTGGATGAAGACAAAGCAACTGATTACATCGGATTTAGATGTGCGATGGATAGAGTGGGTAGTCCAGTTGGCTTACATTATTCTCGAAAGAATAGAAGGTAGATATCAACAAAGAACAGCGGAAAGATTATTTAGAATGTTGCTCTTTATAATATAAAAACACTGTAGTTTTAGCCTTGGTTTTACCAAGGCTTTTTTTATTTATATATTATGAACAAACTATTTCAATTATTTTATGCGTGTGCCGGAGTTTCAACAGACACAAGATCCATTGAAAAAGACGTACTTTACATTGCCCTAAAAGGAGAAAACTTCAATGGTAATCATTATGCCATAGAAGCTATCGAAAAAGGTGCTAAATATGCAATCGTCGATGAAAAAGAGTTTGCAAACGATACAACGATCTTTTATACTGAAAATGCCTTGCTGTTCTTACAAAAATTAGCCAATTATCACAGGAATAAATTCAACATACCCGTTATTGGAATCACAGGATCTAACGGCAAAACAACCACTAAGGAACTTATTGCCTCTGTGCTACAACAAGAGTTCGCTATTCTTTACACACAAGGAAACTTAAACAATCATATTGGTGTGCCGCTAACACTACTTAGCTTATCCAACGAGCATGATATCGCGATTATAGAAATGGGAGCAAACAAACGCGGCGATATCAAGGAACTATCTGAAATCGCTCAACCAACACATGGAATTATTACTAACATAGGCATAGCACACATTGAAGGTTTTGGAGGACCAGAAGGAGTATTAAAAACAAAAACTGAACTGTATGCGAATATCAAAGCTTCTGGCGGAACACTATTCTGTAATCTGAATGACAAAACCTTAACTAGTCACATACCCGATGACATAGAAGTGATTTATTATGCCATAGAAAATGAAGTGGCTCGTTTATCGGGAAAGTTATTAGAATCGGTTCATAACATTCAGTTTCAATGGTCAACCAAGGATTACACCTCCCCTCTTGTTAAAAGCACCTTGATTGGTAAATATAACTTTAACAATATATTAGCAGCACTTTCCATAGGTCATTATTTCGAAGTACCAAACGAAAAAATAAACGCTGGAATTGAAGCATATATTCCATCTAACAATCGCTCACAAATTAAAAAAACGCCCCACAATACACTGCTATTAGACGCATACAACGCCAACCCTAGTAGTATGAAATCAGCATTGGAAAACTTTGATTTAATTGATCATCCAAACAAAATGGTAATTCTTGGGGACATGCTTGAACTTGGTGCTATTTCTACTGAATCGCATAAAGAAATTATTGAATTAACAATTTCCTATCAACTTGAAGCGTTATTCGTTGGGAAGTTGTTTTATGCATTGAAAGAGGATTATGATAAAGGTGTCTTTTTTGAAACAGTAAATGATGCAGAACTATTTCTTTCATTAGCTCAACCGAAAAACAACTTTGTATTACTCAAGGGATCTAGAGGAATCGGATTAGAAAAACTCGCCGATATATTTTAATCTTCTTTCAAAAAGAAATTGAGTGCAAGTTCATAACTCTTTAGTCCGAAACCATAAATACAGCCAACTGCAACTGGAGAAATAAAGCTATCGTGGCGAAACGACTCTCTATGGGTAATGTTTGATATATGTACCTCCACAACTGGAGAATCAATTGCTTCTACAGCATCTCTTATCGCTATCGAGGTATGTGTATAGGCTCCAGCATTCAAAATTATACCATCGCCTGAGAAGTGATGTAAAGCATTTACAATTTCTCCTTCTACATTACTTTGAAAATATTCTATCTCAAGGTTATACGATGAACGTAACATTTCCAAGTAATCTTCAAACGACTGCGTACCGTATACCTCTGTTTTTCGTTTGCCCAACAAGTTTAAATTTGGGCCATTAATAATTACTATTTTCCGCATAAAGAAATGGTAAGATAAACACAATAAGCAAAAATAATGAAACAAGCGAATATCTCACTATATTTATCATGTGAACAAGTGGGAAATACAACTTAAAAATTTTATTCATTACCTCCAATTGGAAAAAGGATTGGCCGACAATTCAATTATGGCCTATCAGAGCGACATAGAAAAATTAATGAATTATTGTAATTCCATCCAACTTATGCCTTTTGACGTTACATCCAAAAACTTACGTTCATTTTTAGCAGCTCTATATGATCTACAAATAAGTGCACGAAGTCAAGCTCGTATAATAAGTGGAATAAAACAATTCTATAACTTCCTATTATTAGAAGACCTAATACAAGATGATCCAACGGAAGATATTGCGACACCAAAAATAGGAAGTAAACTACCTGTCTATTTAACCGTTGAAGAGATTGATCAACTCATTGCTGCCATTGATTTAAGTAAAAATGAAGGACATCGAAATAAAGCAATACTAGAAACTCTATATAGCTGCGGGCTACGTGTTAGTGAATTAATCCAATTAAAATTTTCGCACATCTATGAGGAAGAAGGATTTATTCGGATCATAGGTAAGGGAGATAAAGAACGCCTAGTCCCCTATAGCTCCTCTGTACAGCATGAAATCAATTTATACGTTCACCATGTACGTAATCACCAAAAAATTCAATCAGGCAGTGAAGACTATATTTTTTTAAACCGCAGAGGACGTCCATTGACACGTGTAATGATATTTACTATTATTAAACAATTAGCACAAGCCAGTGGTATTTCAAAAAACATCAGTCCGCATACTTTTCGACACTCATTCGCTACTCATTTAGTAGAAGGCGGGGCAAATTTACGTGCCGTACAAGAAATGCTCGGACATGAATCGATAACTACCACAGAGATCTACACCCATTTGGACGCCGCATACATTAGAGATGCAATTCAAAGTTATCATCCGCGGAATAAATGCCGCTAATCACTATTCAAACACGATGAGAAAATTCGTTTTCTTTCCTTTATTTAACAAAACAAACTTATCATTTATTAAATCTTCCGAAGTTATAACATAGTCTTCCTTCACTTTTTGCTTATTTACACCAATGGCATTTCCTTTTACCTCTCTCCTAGCTTCTCCATTGGATTTTAGAAACCCTGTTTGACTAGAAAGCGCATCAAAAATACCTAAGCCATGTACCAAAACGGATTTATCTAAAAATGCTTTTTGCACACCGTCAAACACCTCCAAAAATTGATTCTCAGTAAGCGACTTTAAATCTTCAGTAGTAGATTTTCCAAACAAAATATTTGACGCATTAATAGCGTTCTCTAAGTCCTCTTTTGAATGTACCATGACCGTAAGCTCTTCCGCAAGACGTTGTTGCAATAAACGTTGATGGGGTGCTTCTTTATGTAGTTCGATTAAAGATGTAATTACTTCTTTTTTCAAAAAAGTGAAAATCTTAATAAATCGTTCTGCATCCTCGTCTGAAGTATTTAACCAATATTGGTAAAACCGATACGGAGAAGTTCGTTGAGGGTCTAACCATACATTACCACTTTCCGTTTTTCCAAATTTAGAACCATCAGCTTTTGTAATCAACGGACAAGTAACCGCATACGCCTTGCCTCCTTCAATTCTTCTGACCAATTCTGTACCGGTGGTAATATTACCCCATTGATCAGACCCCCCCATTTGAATAGTACAATTCAATTCCTTATACAAATGTAAAAAATCATAACCTTGAACCAATTGATAAGAAAATTCAGTAAAAGACATCCCCTCGGATTCTTCTCCAGCGATTCTTTTCTTCACTGAATCTTTCGCCATCATGTAGTTTACTGTAATATGTTTTCCGACATCACGTATAAAATCGAGAAAAGAAAATCGACTCATCCAATCATGGTTATTCACTAACTCGGCTTTATTGTCCTGCACACCATCAAATGACAAAAACCGCGATAATTGTTTACGAATAGCATCTTGATTCTTCCGAAGTATCTCCGCATCAAGTAAATTTCGTTCCTGTGATTTTCCTGAAGGATCTCCTATCATACCAGTTGCTCCTCCTATTAATGCAATAGGCTTATGTCCTGCAATCTGAAAATGTCGTAACATCATTACACTTACCAAGTGACCTATATGTAAGGAATCAGCTGTAGGGTCGATCCCCACATAGGCAACACGCATTCGCTCTGCTAAATGATCATCAATACCAGGCATTGCATCGTGCACCATTCCTCTCCATTCCAGCTCTTCTATGAAGTTATTCATCGCTATATTTTTTTTTACAAAAATAAGAGTGTTTCTGCAATAAGTATTCGAAAGTTCAAAACAATAGCTCAAAAAAAAAAAGGACCTCAACAGAAGTCCTTTTAAAAATATTATATATAGAGAAATTATCCTCCAAAATCATCAAATCTAACATTTTCTGGCGGAACTCCCCACTCGTCAACCATCTTCAATACCGCTTGGTTCATCAATGGTGGACCACAAAAATAAAACTCAATATCTTCAGGAGCATCATGATGATTTAAATGATGATCGATAACCGCCTGGTGAACAAAACCAAGGAAGCCATCACCCTCTTCATCATTAACATCTTTCTTCTCTTTCCAATTATCTTCCTCTAATGGTTCAGAAAGTACCATATAGAATTTGAAATTTGGGAATTCTCTTTCTAGCTCTCTAAAATGTTCAATGTAGAATAATTCAGCTTTAGAACGACCACCATACCAGTACGTCACTTTACGATCAGTACGCATCGTTTTAAACAACTCATACAAATGAGAACGCATTGGAGCCATTCCAGCACCACCACCGATGTACACCATTTCAGCATCACTTTCTTCATTAATAAAGAATTCACCATAAGGTCCTGAAATAATCGCTGTATCTCCTGGTTTCAAATTAAAGATATAAGAAGAAGCAACACCTGGATTTACTTTCATCCATGCATTATTTTTTCTATCCCAAGGTGGAGTCGCAATACGCACATTTAACATAATCTTACGACCTTCCGCAGGGTAGGAAGCCATCGAGTATGCTCGAACTGTATCCTCCGTATTTTTCATAACCAATGGCCATAAACCAAATTTATCCCATTCAGTTTTGAATTTATCTGGCTGACCTGGATGATCCTCAGGATGAGCCGTGATATCCATAGTTTCAAATTTAACTTCACAAGGTGGTACCCTAATTTGGATATAACCACCCGCTTTGTAATCCATATCCTCTGGAATTTCAACAATAAACTCCTTAATAAAAGAGGCTACATTATAATTTGAAACAACTTTAGCCTCCCACTCTTTAATTCCAAGGATTTCTTCATGGATTTCAATTTCCATGTCCTCCTTAACTTTAACCTGACAACCTAAACGAAAGTTATCAGCAATTTCTTTTCTTGAAAAGTGAGGTTCTTCCGTAGGTAAAATATTTCCACCACCAGCATGTACTTGACAAATACACTGAACACAAGTACCTCCACCTCCACACGCAGAGGGTAAAAAGATGCCTCTATCTCCTAATGTACTCAACAGCGTACCACCACCATCAACTTCAAGTTCCTTGTCTCCATTGATCGTTATCTTAATTTTTCCTGCAGGCGATAATTTAGCCTTTACAAAAAGTAATACTGAAACAAGCGTAAGTACTACTACAAGGAAAAATACAATTGTTACAATTATTGTTGTACCCATTACTCTACTCTTTTATTATGTTAATATCTTCCGAAATAGCCACTTCGGTTTTCTTATCGTCATCCTTAGATTTATCTCCTCCATAATCGATTCCCATGAAACTCATGAATCCGATTCCCATAAGTCCGGTAATAATGAAAGTGATTCCTAAACCTCTCAAAGGAGCAGGTACGTTTGAGTATCTAATTTTTTCACGAATAGCTGCAATTGCAACAATTGCTATCCACCATCCTACTCCTGAACCTAAACCAAACGCAGTAGCATCAACTATTGTCGAATACTGACGATCTTGCATGAATAACGCACCTCCTAAAATTGCACAATTCACGGCAATCAAAGGAAGGAATATCCCAAGAGCACCATACAAAGCTGGAGCAAATTTTTCTACAAGCATTTCAACCAATTGCACCATAGATGCAATAACCGCAATAAACATGATGAAGGACAAGAAACTCAAATCAATCGTGTTTGAACCGTTCACACCATATTCAGGATTTAACCAAACTAACGCACCCTCTTTCAGGATATAATTTTCAATTAAATAATTGATGGGTACCGTCATACCTAATACGAATATTACTGCAAAACCAAGACCAACTCCTGTTTTTACTGTTTTCGAAACAGCAAGATAAGAACACATCCCCAAGAAATATGCAAAAATCATATTCTCAGAAAAAATTGCTTTTACAAATATATCTAATGTACTTTCCATAACTTTCTAATTTATCAATTTCTAGTGTTCTTCAACTAAGCTTGGATTCTTGCTACGTTGTATCCAAATAATTACACCCACTACAATCAGTGCCATAGGAGGTAGAATCATCATGTTATTATCCATGTATCCTAATTCGTAAAACCCTTCAGGAAAAACATCAAACCCAAACAATTTTCCAGATCCAAAAATCTCTCTTACCACTGAAACAGCAACAAGTACCCATGCGTAACCTATCGCATTACCAAACCCATCTAACATCGAAGGCCACGCCGTGTTACCCATAGCAAATGCTTCAAAACGCCCCATGATAATACAGTTGGTAATAATCAAACCAACAAACACCGAAAGCTTTTCAGAAACATCCGGTACAAATGCTTGTAAGGATTCATTTACAATAATCACAAGAGAAGCTACAACCACAAGCTGCACAATAATACGCACTCTTGAAGGTATTAAGTTTCTCAGTAATGATATAATCAAGTTACCGAATACCATTACGAAAATAACAGAAATAGACATCCAGAACGCTTGCTCAACCTGAACTGTAATAGCCAAGGCAGAACAAATACCTAATACCTGAATTGTGATCGGGTTATTATCTGAAAGCGGATCCGTTAAAAGTCTTTTATTCTTTTTGGAGAATAATGGCTCCGCTGGAGCCTTTGTTTTTTCATTGTTCTCACTCATGACTTATGAATTACTTTTGTTATTAAAATAAGACTGATATACACTTAGTGTACGATTCATCATCTCTTCTACTCCTTTAGACGTAATTGTTCCCCCAGTAATTCCATCTACACGCTGTGGGTCAGAACTACCAGTACCATCCTTGACAACAGTTACTGGAGCAAAACGTCCGTCGATAGAAATCTTAGCATTTTTGTATCGATCTTGGAAAAAAGTCTGATTAATTTCAGCTCCAAGACCAGGCGTTTCACCTTTGTGGTCGAAACTAACACCAGCTATTGTCTTCATATCTGATGCTAAAGCTACATACCCCCAAATTGGCCCCCAAAGTCCCTTTCCAACAACAGGAAGAACATACTTCTTTCCTTCTTCCGTTTCTGCTTCGAAAATTGGGAATAATCGATCTTCTGGTTGAATGGTTTTATCTCTAATTTGCTTTTGAACGTCAACATAAAACGCTTCTTCTCCTTCTAATTGTTCTCCTCTTGAAGATATTACATAGCTTCCAATAATATGTTTATCATATAAATCTGAAGCAGTAGAACGATCTGAATCAATTCCAATCGCACTCAAAATATCCATCTGTTTCTTTACTTTTCTATTTTCATCCTGCATAGGTTTTAAACCTAATGATAGTGATGATAAAACTGCGCCTACTACAATTACCATAATAATGGAAAAAGTAAATGTATATGCGCTACTTTCTTTATTGATTGCCATAATTATGCTGTTTTAAAACGTTTTTGTCTTCTTTTAATATTTGCTTGTACCACATAATGGTCAATTAATGGTGCCATTACGTTCATGAACAAAATAGCTAACATAACTCCTTCTGGATAAGCTGGATTAAGTACACGGATTAACACTGCTAATCCTCCTCCAAAAAATCCATACCATAATTTACCATAAGACGTCTGTGATGCAGTTACAGGGTCTGTCGCCATATAAACCGCACCGAATGCAAAACCTCCAATAATCAAATGATAATAAGCAGGTAACTCCATGTAAGGATTAACCCCAATACCATTCATCATTAATCCAAATGCTAAACCACCTGCGAAAAAAGATAATATGATTCTCCAAGAAGCTACTCCCGTAAATAGAAGTATAGCACCTCCTATTAGTGCAGCCAAAGCCGAAGTTTCACCCACTGAACCAGGAACCATACCTATAAACGCATGCAGTGGATCATAAGCTCCTTGGAACTTTGCCAACAACTCTGCACTTCCTGCACCAGCAAGATTTTCGCCTGCAACGACCGGAGCATCTCCAACAAAAGAGGCCAAATCACCTAATGCCGTTGCCCCTGAAGCTCCATCTGGCAAAACACCGTCATTTGCTGCGATCACACCATCAGTTCCAGACTTCCAAACCTTGTCTCCAGACATTTTTGTTGGATAAGCAAAGAATAGAAATGCTCTAGCTGTTAGTGCAACATTCAAAATATTCATTCCAGTACCACCGAATACTTCTTTACCTATAACAACAGCAAAAATTGTTGCAACAGCAACCATCCAAAGTGGAACGTCCGCCGGCATTGTTAAAGGAATTAACATACCTGACACTAGGAATCCTTCATGCAAACCATGTCCATTGATCATAGCGAACACAAATTCAACAGCTAAACCAGCTGCATAAGATACAATTACCAAAGGTAATACTTGCAACAGACCATATAATACTTTATCTCCAAAACCAACTAAGTATTCATTATAACCAGCAAATTCTGGGTTTATATAAGACTGTAATTCATAGTGCCAGTGGCCCGTATTGTAAATACCGAATAACAAACACGGTATTAAAGCGAGAATAACCATAAACATGGTTCTTTTCAAATCTACTCCATCACGAATGTGCGCACCTTTTTTTGTAACGTGCTTTGGCGTAAATAAGAAAGTCGATAAGGTCTCGTAGAGGGGATACATTTTCTCCCACTTACCTCCCTTTTCAAATTTGGGATCGAGATTGTGAATTATTTTTTCTAATGCTTTCAATTTTATTTGTTTTTATTCAGTTAAACTTACATACATTCTTCCTTAATAATATCAAGACCTTGACGTATCTTTTCTTGAATTTCAACTTTTGAAGTACATACGTACTCACAAAGCGCAAAATCTTCAGGAGCAATTTCGTAAATACCTAATTGCTCCATCCCATCAATATCATTAGTCATAATAGCTTTAATTAATTGCATCGGAAGGATATCAAAAGGTAACACTTTCTCCAATTCTCCGGTCACAACAAATCCGCGTTCTTCTCCATTCAAGTTGGTATCCAAACGGAACTTTTTATTTTTAATCAACCAAGTAGGAAATAATCGATGACTTGAATACTTATCAAATCCAGGACCTAACCAACCTTTCGTTAAAAAGAACTTGTATTGATCTCCTTCTGGAAGCACAGTCACTTGAGCATCATAAAAACCTAAGTAACCATCCTTACCTACGTTAGTACCAGTAAGTGCATTACCAGAAATCACTCGAACGTTATCCGACTCAAGGTTATTCTGAGTTAAGTTCGTTAATTTTGCTCCGAGAATAGTTCTATAATATTTCCGATTTTTAGCCTCTGAACCAGTATAAGCAATCATACGCGATGGGTCAAACTTGCCTTCAGCAAAAAATTTACCTAACATAAGCACATCTTGTGGCTTTAAGGTAAATACAAACTCACCTTTGTCAATAGGGTCAATATGATGGATTTGCGTACCTACATTTCCAGCAGGGTGCTTACCAACAATTTTATTTATTTGAACATTTTTTGCGTTTTGGAAGGCAACATCCGCTGGTGCGCTTCCATTCAAAGTTAAATGAACCTTTCCTTCTGTCAACTTAGTCAACGCATTCAACCCATGCTGAAAGTATTGATCCTGACCGTGAACAATAAAATCATAGTCTGGTGCCAACGGAGATGAATCAAAAGCAGAAACAAAAATAGCTTTTGGTTTCACATTTGGATCTGCAATGATATCCAAAGGACGTTGCACCATGAATGGCCATAAACCATTTTCTAACATCATTTGCTTCACTTGGTCTCCTGATAAACTCGAAGGATCCACAGAATCTTTAGTGATCGCCTCTTGACTTCCATCTGGCTTAATTAACACCTCTAAGATTCTTCGTTTCTCCCCACGAACTATATCTTCAACTGTTCCACTTACCGGAGAAACAAATTTCACTTGTTCGTTGTACTTATCAAAAAACACAACAGAACCTACCTGAACCCTATCTCCAGGCTTTACAACCATCTTTGGAACCAAGCCATGAAAATCTGTAGGCTTGAGCGCTACCATTTCAGGCATTTCCAGGTCAACTGTCACCTTATCCGCTTCTCCAAGCAAATTGATGTCCAGACCTTTTCGAAGTTTAACCGTCTTTGACATGTTATTTAATCGTTAATTTTAGTGGACAAAAATATAAATTTGTTTGAGTATCCAACCCATCAGAAATGTTTTCCGCACTACTTTTGGTAATTTAAAACAATTCTAAATAAGCTCGAATACAAGATTCTTTCCGATGTTTGTTTTTACTAAATATGAATCTTTAAAAATTGTTAAACATACGATTCATACTTTACATGACAATCTAAGATGTTCTTTAACTTTAAGAAACTACATTTCTATGCGGCTTCAAGTTTTGCTAGTTTAGACTTACTAAATTGTCCTTTCGCATAATCCAAGGTTACTCTGTATTCTTTTGTAGTTTTCTCCGCTGGTAATTCGAACATTACATCTGTCAAAATCGCCTCGCAAATAGATCTTAACCCTCGTGCACCAAGTTTGAATTCAATCGCTTTATCAACAATAAAATCCAGTACTTCCCCATCAAACTTCAAGTCTACACCGTCCATTTCGAATAGCTTAACATACTGTTTAACCAATGCGTTTTTGGGTTCAGTTAATATTCGTCTTAGCGCCTTTCTATCTAAGGGTTGTAAGTAGGTTAAGACGGGAAAGCGTCCAATTAACTCTGGAATCAACCCAAAACTTTTCAAATCTGTTGGATTAACAAACTCTAACAGATTTTCACCATCTACTTGCTCCTTCAATTCATTACTAAAACCAATGGCTTGCCTATTCACTCGTGAGGCAATTAATCGCTCTATACCATCAAAAGCACCTCCACAAACAAATAAAATATTTTTCGTATTAATTTTGATCATTTTTTGCTCAGGATGTTTCCTTCCTCCTTGTGGCGGCACATTAACTTCCGCACCTTCTAATAGCTTCAACAATGCCTGTTGAACCCCTTCCCCTGAGACATCTCTGGTGATAGAAGGATTATCACTTTTCCTCGCTATCTTATCAATTTCATCAATAAAAATAATACCTTGCTCAGCCGCTTTGGTATTATAATCTGCTGCTTGAAGTAATCGGGACAAAATACTCTCAACATCCTCTCCAACATAACCTGCTTCCGTCAAAACTGTAGCGTCAGCAATACAAAAAGGAACATTCAAAAGTTTAGCAATCGTTTTCGCAAGTAAAGTTTTCCCTGTACCTGTGCGACCAACTAGCACAACGTTCGATTTATCAATTTCAATGTCATCCTTACCTACTTTTTGATTTAATCGCTTGTAATGATTATAAACAGCTACTGATAGCGTGCGCTTAGCAGCCGTTTGACCAATTACGTATTCATCCAACTTCTGTTTTATTTCTGTTGGTTTAATTAAATTCACAGGTGCTTCACTACCTAACTCATCCTCCATCGTCATCAATTCATCCTTAACAATGGATTGTGCCTGAATGATACAACCATCACAGATGTGCCCCGTAATACCTGCAATCAGCATTCGGACTTGGCTTCTTGGTCGTCCACAAAATGAACAGCTCGTTTCTTTTTTACTCATAATTTCACGACAAAAAAAGGCCTACTATAACGAAGACCTTTTTAGTTATTTTGCAAATGTATTTATTTTGATTTCCTTGACAAAACTTCATCCACCATTCCGTACTCTTTCGCTTCTTGAGAGGTCATCCAATAATCTCTATCAGAATCTTGACTCACTTTTTCAAAATCTTGTTTGGAATGGAAAGAAATAATATCATACAACTCTTTCTTCAATTTTAAGATCTCTCTTGCTGTAATTTCGATATCCGAAGCCTGACCTTGAGCTCCACCAAGTGGTTGATGAATCATCACTCTTGAATGACGCAAAGCTGTTCGCTTTCCTTCCGCACCAGCACACAACAATACAGCACCCATAGAAGCCGCCATTCCTGTACAAATGGTCGCCACATCCGGAGAGATATACTGCATAGTATCGTAAATTCCTAAGCCCGCATAAACGCCTCCACCTGGTGAATTTAAATATATTTGAATATCTTTCTTTGGATCTAACGATTCCAAAAACAATAATTGTGCATTTATAATGTTCGCTACTTGGTCGTTTATTCCTGTTCCTAGAAAAATAATTCTATCCATCATCAATCGAGAAAACACATCCATTTGTGTCATATTCAACTGACGTTCCTCTATGATGTAAGGAGTAAGCGAAGACTCAATATAGCTTCCTAAGTGAAGACTACTAATTCCTGCATGCTTTGTTGCATACTTATAAAATTCATTCTTATCCATGTTAATATATCTATTTTAAAAATATGGAATAAAATTAGATAAAATCATCCATATATGACTTACAAGTTTAAACAAATAATCCGCACAAAAAAAAGGGGTAACTGAAATTACCCCTTTTTTTTTTAATTTACCATATGTAAAAAGATTACATCATACCAGGCATTCCACCAGGCATTCCTGCAGGCATTCCGCCTCCTTTATCTTCTTCAGGCTCATCTACAATAACACATTCAGTCGTCAATAACATCGCCGCAATAGAAGCTGCGTTCTCAACAGCAATACGTGTTACTTTAGTTGGATCGATCACACCTGCAGCCAAAAGGTTTTCAAACTCTTCTGAACGTGCATTATAACCGAAATCATCTTTTCCTTCTTTCACACGTTGCACAATAATAGCGCCTTCGCCACCTGCATTTGCCACAATTTGACGTAAAGGCTCTTCAATAGCTCTTTTTACTATTGCCACACCAGTTGTCTCGTCTTCATTCGCTCCCGTCAAAGACTCCAATGCACTAATTGCACGAATCAATGCAACACCACCACCAGGAATTACTCCTTCTTCAACTGCTGCCCTAGTTGCAGCCAATGCATCATCCACACGATCCTTTTTCTCCTTCATCTCTACTTCAGAAGCTGCTCCAACATATAGTACAGCAACTCCTCCTGCTAACTTAGCCAAGCGCTCCTGCATTTTTTCTTTGTCGTAATCAGAAGTTGAGGCCTCCATTTGAGCTTTTATTTGAGCTACTCTCGCTTGAATATCTCCTTTTTGACCAGCACCATTAACAACAGTGGTATTGTCTTTGTCAATTTCTACTTTTTCTGCTGTACCAAGCATTTCAACCGTTGCAGTCTCAAGGCTCAATCCTTTTTCTTCAGAAATAACTTGACCACCAGTCAAAATAGCTATATCTTCCAACATCGCTTTTCTGCGATCTCCAAATCCAGGCGCTTTAACTGCTGCTACTTTTAATGAGCCACGAATCCTGTTTACTACTAATGTAGTTAGCGCTTCACCATCTACATCTTCAGCGATAATCAACAATGGCTTCCCAGATTGAGCTACAGGCTCTAATACCGGTAGCAAATCCTTCATATTTGAAATTTTCTTGTCATAAATCAAAATATAAGGATTTTCAAGATCTGCAATCATCTTCTCTGTGTTTGTCACAAAGTAAGGAGACAAATAACCTCTATCAAACTGCATTCCTTCTACAGTTTTCACCTCAGTTTCTGTGCCTTTTGCTTCCTCAACAGTGATCACACCATCATTACCTACTACCTTCATAGCCTCTGCAATCAAAGCTCCAATTGTTTCATCATTATTGGCAGAAATAGAAGCTATTTGCTTAATTTTATCGTTATCCGAACCAACTTCACGTGAAAGTTTTTTCAATTCAGCAACAACTTCTTTTACTGCTTTATCAATACCTCTTTTCAAGTCCATTGGATTTGCTCCAGCTGCTACATTTTTCAAACCAGCGGTAATGATCGCTTGTGCTAAAACTGTTGCTGTTGTTGTTCCATCACCAGCAATATCGGCAGTCTTAGAAGCCACCTCTTTCACCATCTGCGCACCCATATTTTCAACAGCATCTTTTAGCTCAATTTCTTTTGCTACAGAAACACCATCTTTGGTAACATGCGGAGCACCAAATTTTTTATCAATAACTACATTACGCCCTTTCGGCCCTAATGTAACTTTCACTGCATTTGCTAAAGCATCAACTCCAGCTTTTAACTTTTCTCTCGCTTCGACGTTAAATAAAATTTCCTTTGCCATCTTCTAATT
>SKHH01000193.1 GCA_007117055.1 Lishizhenia sp.
TCAATACAAATCGTATTTGGGGGCTGAACGCAAGGGTTATTAAATTCAACAGGTAGAACTTCAGCTCCGGGAAAGGTAAAACTTTCTGTGCGCACAAGACTATTGTTAGTATTATTAAAAATGCCTAAAATTAAGGGAGAATCATATGGAGCTTCGGCTCCACACTCTCGATATACCTTTATGGTCACCCCATAACTATCGCCACCTAAGCAATCGTAATAGATTTCTCCTCCAACAATATGACCCGCTTGGACATTAAAAATGGGATTTAGCCATATCATTACTATAACCAAATAGAAATAGTGAACAAGTTTTGATATGTTATGCGTTCTGTTCGTCAAAATAAATACTGTATCTAGTTTACGAAGTTACTAAAATCTAATTCCTTAAAAAAAGATAATTACAAAAACTAAATCACGGCAACTTTAAAAGTCTTCAAGTAGAGCTTTATGTTCGAGCACCCAAATAAGTAGGCTGTTATTTCTAGCGTCTAAGTTTAGTTTTTTGCAGATTCGAGAACGGTAGTTTTCCACTGATTTGGGAGAAACAAATAAGAGTTCTGCTATTTCTTTACTGGAATACTTTTCACTGACTAATTTAAGTGTTTTAATTTCTGTTGGGGTCAGATTTTCCAACAATTGAACAATTTCTTGGTTGTGTTTGATGTGTTTTTGTGTTTTTTCGGAGTCTCTTAAGACTTTCGCCATGTATTTTTCTCCACGCATAATTGCCTCAACACATTCAACAATTTCATCGGATGTATTGTCTTTGACCAAAAAACCATCTGCGCCATTATTAATAGCTTTGGTGAGCATATCTACATCTTTATGCATGGTTAGAATGATGATACGAGCATTCGTTTTTGATCGAATTTCTTGGCATACATCTAAGCCGTTTTTTTTTGGCATGTTGATGTCAAGTATCGCAATATCAATATTTTCTTGACTTAAAACAGTATATGCAGTTTCTCCGTCTTCAACTTCAACAACATAGGCTTTTGCAAACACACTATTTAAAAGTGATTTGAGTCCACTTCTAAAAATAGGGTGGTCATCTGCTATTAGAAAACGCATAGAAGTAATTTTTTACGAATATATAAAAATAATAATTTATTAAACTGAGGGGCTAGCCCTCTAATTTAACAACAATCTATTTAGTATGTTTGCATCATAGTTCAATTAATTCACACTTCATTTAACTTACTACTATTAAAAAAGGCTGTCATTTGACAGCCTTTTTCGTTTAAAATTTGAAAGTTTCCATAAACTTGGTTGTAAAGTTTCCATCGTTGAAGTCCTTGTCTACCATCAACTTCCTATGAAAAGGAATGGTACTTTTTACACCTTCAATAATATACTCATCTAGGGCTCTTCTCATTTTTAAAATAGCCTCCTCACGTGTTTGAGCAACCGTAATTAATTTGGCAATCATTGAATCATAATATGGAGGAATTGTATAACCTGCATACACATGGGTGTCAATTCTTAATCCATGACCTCCAGGTTCGTGATATTCTGTAATTTTTCCAGGAGAAGGTCTAAAATCCGCATAAGGATCCTCTGCATTAATTCTACACTGAATAGCATGCATGGTTGGTTCATAATCTTTTCCAGATATTTTTTCTCCCGCAGCTAGCTTGATTTGTTCTTTGATAAGATCATAATTAATTACCTCTTCTGTAATCGTATGCTCAACCTGAATACGCGTATTCATCTCCATAAAATAGAAATCACGGTTTTTATCTACCAAGAACTCTACCGTACCCACACCTTCATATTTCACAGCTGCAGCTGCTTTTTTTGCTGCCTCCCCCATTTTTTTACGTAGCTCGGGAGTCATAAACGGAGAAGGGGTTTCTTCAACTAATTTTTGGTGTCTACGTTGAATAGAACAATCTCTTTCGGAAAGGTGACACACACTTCCAAACTGGTCACCAGCGATCTGGATCTCAATATGACGTGGCTCTTCAATGTATTTTTCCATGTAGATACCATCGTTGCCAAAGGAAGCCTGTGCTTCTTGCTTAGCGGATTCCCAAAGTTTTTGCATATCCTCTTCTTTCCAAACGATACGCATACCTTTTCCTCCACCTCCAGCTGTAGCTTTTATGATTACAGGATACTTAATATCTTTCGCTAATTTAATAGCTTCAGCAACATCTTTTACTAATCCTTTCGACCCAGGAATACAAGGAACACCAGCTTTTATCATAGTCGCTTTAGCTGTAGCTTTATCACCCATTCCTTCTATTTGTTCTGGGGTTGCTCCTATGAATTTAATATTGTGTTCTTGACATACTTTTGAGAATTTGGCGTTTTCAGATAAAAAGCCATATCCTGGATGTATGGCGTCAGCATTTGTGATTTCTGCTGCAGCAATTATATTTGGAATAACTAAATAGGATTTAGAACTTTGTGGCGGTCCTATACATACAGCCTCGTCGGCGAATCGAACATGTAAACTGTCTTTATCCGCAGTTGAATAAACGGCTACAGTTTTGATGCCCATTTCCTTGCACGTACGTATAACACGTAATGCAATTTCGCCCCGATTGGCAATTAATATTTTTTTAAACATGCCTTTTGGGTTGTTTTAATTAACGTTAATAGCTTAAGCAGGCTCAACCAAAAATAATGGTTGGTCATACTCTACAGGCGTGGCATCGTCTACCAACACCTTAATGATTTTACCGCTTACTTCACTTTCAATTTCATTGAAAAGTTTCATTGCTTCAATGATACAAACTGCGTCTCCAGGCTTAATTTGGTGACCGACTTCAACAAATACAGGTTTGTCTGGTGATGGAGAGCGGTAAAAAGTTCCAATCATAGGAGACTTAACCGTAATATAGTTGTTGTCCTCGGCCGCTTCAGCCTTAGCTTGTGCAGGAGCCGCTGGAGCTGCCGGAGCAGGCGCTGCTGGCTGAGGAGCCGGAGCTGCTTGAGGTACTGGTGCAGGAGGCATTTGATGCATCACTGGCTGTTGAACATATACGGTTTGTTCTTCTTTTTTCGATTCAGATTTTATGGTAATCTTAAAATCCTTTTCTTCAATTTCAACCTCTGTCACACCTGATTTAGCTACAAACTTTATCAAGTCCTGAATTTCTTTTTGATTCATCATTAGTTACTTTTTAAATCGTTATAAATGTAGTAAAATTTTTATTTAAACGTTATATGCCCATTTCAAATATATAGCACCCCAAGTGAAGCCACCACCAAAAGCAGATAATACAATATTATCCCCTTTCTTCAGCTGGTTTTCCCAATCCCACAAGCACAAAGGTAGTGTTCCAGCTGTGGTATTTCCGTATTTTTGAATATTGATCATTACTTTTTCCTTGGGAAGCCCCATTCGATTCGCAGTTGCGTCAATTATTCTTAAATTAGCTTGATGAGGAACTAACCAGTCTACATCTTCGCTAGACAATTGGTTTCTTTCCATAATTTCTGCAGAAACATCTGCCATATTGGTTACAGCAAATTTAAAAACAGCCTTCCCTTCTTGGTAAACATAATGCTGTCTGTTTTCTACTGTTTCATGTGAAGCAGGTAACGCTGAACCGCCTGCTGGTTGGTGTAAATATTGTTTTCCTGATCCGTCGCTTCTTAACACGGAGTCAATCACGCCAAACCCATCTGTATTTGGCTCAAGTAAAACAGCTCCACCACCGTCGCCAAAAATGACACAAGTTGTCCGATCTTGATAATCGATAATAGAAGACATTTTGTCTACTCCTACAACAATTACTTTTTTATATTTTCCGGTTTCAATAAATTGAGAACCTGTAACCAAGGAATAGATAAAACCAGAGCACGCAGCATTAACATCAAAACTCCATGCGTTTTTTAACCCTACTTTATCTGAAATAATATTAGCTGTAGATGGAAAAGTATGGTCAGGAGTTACTGTTCCGCAAATTAACAAATCTATTTCTTCTGGTGCAATTCCTTTTTTATCTAAAAGTGCCTGTACCGCTTTCGCTCCAATTTCGGAGGTAGGCTTACCTTCTAATATTCTTCTTTCTTTGATTCCTGTTCGCGTCGTAATCCACTCATCTGTGGTGTCGATGATTTTCTCGAAATCTTTGTTAGTCATTACCTTTTCAGGTAAATAACCAGCAATTCCTGTTATTGCAGCTGTAAGTTTTGACATAATTTATTTAAATGCTTCTTTAATTTTCTGAGTTAATCCTGATTCCGCTACTTCATATGCGTGCATCAACATGTTTTTAACAGCTATTTCATTAGAAATTCCATGACCAATTATAACATCACCTTGAATACCTAAAATTGGTGTACCACCATAGTTTTCATAATTGAACCGCTCAAAATAGTCATCTTGAATTCCTCGTTTTTTAATGATAGAATAGATTCCTTCTGCTTCCTTTAACACAACATTTCCTGTGAAGCCGTCGCAAACTACCACATCCGCTTTTCCTGTAAACAAATCTCTTCCCTCTACATTTCCAATAAAGTTGAAATCTGAGGTTCCGTCCATAATTTTATAAGCAGATTGAGTAAGCAAATTTCCTTTTGATTCTTCTTCTCCAATGTTTAAAAGGGCTACTTTGGGATTATCTATGTTGTAGACATTTTTAGCGTAAAGAGAGCCTAAAATCGCAAATTGATATAATACGTCAGGTTTACAATCGGCATTAGACCCCACGTCTAAAATCAAGGAGTTTCCACCTGATTCTACTGGAAGAATGGAAGTAATACAGGGACGAATAATTCCAGGAATAGAATTTATTTTGTAAATAGCACCAACCAACATCGCTCCTGTATTACCAGTGCTTGCGAA
>SKHH01000249.1 GCA_007117055.1 Lishizhenia sp.
TTCTATTACGCTAGTGGAAATTCCCAACTACTTGGTTTTATATTAGAAAATGCAACTGGAATGGCTGTATCTGATTATTTTTCTAAAAAAATATGGGGAAGAATAAACCCTTTACAGGATGCTCTTTGGAGTCTTGATACAAAAGACGGAATGGAAAAAGCGTTTTGCTGTTTATATGCTACAACTCACGATTATGCAAAGCTTGGCCAATTACTTTTACAACAAGGAGTTTGGGGTGATGATACACTCATTCAGCCTTCTACATTAGATGCGCTCTTTTCGTTTGCTACATTAGCTGATGGAAGAACAAATTTCAGCTATGGTATGCATTTTTGGTTGGTTAATCACCCAAAAGAGAAAATTGTTTACGCGAGAGGTATTCTCGGTCAGTATATCATCGTTTTTCCAAGTTCTAAGGTTGTAGTTGTGCGAACAGGTCATCAACGTAAAGATAAATTCGAAATACCTTCAGACAAAATAAACGATAAAAGCTTTATTGAGAAAAATAAATATAAAATTGACCATCCACTAGATTTATTTGAATATGTGGACCTTGTTTTTGAGCATTTACAACCTGAAAAGTAAAGATATTCTATGCCACTCGTATTATTGATTTAGACTTCTTTCTATCTTTGTTGCTCTGTCACATTTCTAAGAAAAACTGCATGAAAGAAGAGTTAAAAGGCCCTAAAGTTGAAAATGTTGCTGTTACCATTGCCAAAGAAAAAGGAGAACAAGGAGAGTGGGTATATAATGTTTTTGTGGTAAACAACTCTGACAACCTCATCGAAGGTGTGTTGGTAAGTTCTAAAGGATATGCAACGCATCATAGTACCAACGAAGAAATAAAAACATCTACCTTACGCCATTTCTTGGGCGATATTCCTCCTCATGCAGCAAAAAAAGTAGAGCCTATAATGGAAGAATTATTTGGTTTAAATAATGAGTACTGGGTGAGTTTCTGGATAAATAAAAAAATGTACGACAAAAAATATATTTTCCTACCCGAAACGATACAAGCGAAAAACTTCGTGTTTATTCCCGTGTTAGGTGTCTACGGAGTTGTTATTGAATAAGCTATAATTCGCCCATTAACATAAGCGTTTCTTTTGACGCTGCTTGTTCGGCTATTTTTTTTGATTCGCCCGAGCCTCTTCCATAAGGTTTTTGATTGATGAAAACCTCAGTCTCATAGCGCCACACACCATTTTCAATGTTTTCGTTTAACAATTTAAACTCCAGCTCTAATCTATTTTTTTGAGACCAAATAAACAGTTTGCTTTTAAAGTCTATTTCATTCTCCAATAAACTTGTTAAATCCAAATGAATACGAAAAACATGGTGGTAAATACTTTTTTTCACTGCCTCAAAACCACCGTCGAGATAAATTGCTCCAACAATTGCTTCAAAAGCATTTCCCTCTAAGGTTTCAATTTTTACAGCACGTGCTTTTTGGTATAGAATATAATCTCTCAACTTCATTTCTGTACCAATACCACCCAAAGTGTTACGGCTTACAATTTTTGCTTTCAGTTTCGTTAAATACCCTTCGTTTTCTTCGGGAAACTTCGAAAATAGAAACTCAGCCACAATAGCGTCTAAAATGGTATCTCCTAGAAATTCGAGTCGTTCATTGGAGTTTAACCCTTTTTTGGTATTAGAAATAGACTTATGAGTGAGCGCCTCTTTAAATAAACGAAGTTTCTTTGGTCGATAACCAAAGTTCTTTATAAAAAAACGAATAAGGCGAAGATCTTCTTTACTTTTATTGGACGAAACAGACCTAAACCAATTAAACAAAGTTTCCTATTTTAGTTTCTTAAAAATAGCAGACGTATTGTGTCCTCCAAATCCAAAAGTATTGGATAAAGCCACATTTACTACTCGCTCTTGCGCTTTATTGAAGGTGAAATTAAGTTTATTATCGATTTCTGGATCATCGGTAAAATGGTTAATAGTAGGAGGAACAATGTCGTTTTTAACCGCTAAAATACAAGCAATCGCTTCAATAGCTCCTGCAGCACCTAGTAAATGACCTGTCATTGATTTAGTTGAAGAAATATTTAGGTTGTAAGCATGCTTATCAAATACCTGCTGAATGGCTTTAACCTCAGCCACATCTCCCAATGGTGTTGAAGTACCATGAACGTTTACATAATCTACATCTTCTGGAGAAAGCTCTGCGTCTTCTAATGCTGCTCTCATTACGTTTCTTGCGCCTATACCCTCTGGATGAGGTGCCGTCATGTGGTATGCGTCTCCAGACATTCCACCACCAGCTACTTCAGCATAAATTTTTGCTCCTCGTTTCACTGCGTGTTCGTACTCCTCAAGAATTAAGGCTCCAGCCCCTTCACCAAGTACAAATCCGTCTCTATCTTTATCGAAAGGACGAGAAGCGGTAGCAGGGTCATCGTTTCTCATGGATAATGCTCTTAAACCATTAAAACCACCTACTCCCATCTCTGTAACAGCCGCTTCACTTCCACCAGTTACAATTGCATCTGCTTTCCCAAGACGGATCAAGTTAAACGCATCAATAATTGCATTTGTTGAAGATGCACATGCTGAAACAGTTACATAATTAGGACCACGTAACCCGAATTTAATTGAAATATGACCCGCAGCAATATCTGCAATCATTTTTGGAATAAAAAACGGATTGAATTTTGGAATTCTGTCATTTGAAATAAAGTTTTCACACTCATCTTGAAAAGTACGAAGACCCCCTATACCAGAACCCCATACAACTCCAATACGGTCTACATTGGGTTGTGTATCCATCAAGCCAGAATCAGCCATGGCTTCACTTGCGGAAACCATGGCATATTGAGAAAACTGATCTAATTTCCTAGCTTCTTTTCTGTCGAGATGTTCATTAACATCGAAGTTTTTTACTTCACAGGCAAACTGAGTTTTAAATTGAGAAGCATCAAATTGTTGAATAGGAGCGGCTCCGCTTTTTCCTGAAATTAATCCATTCCAATACGCTTCTAACGTATTTCCTATTGGGGTAAGCGCACCTAAACCTGTTACAACAACTCTCTTTAACTCCATACTTCTAATTTAATACCTAAACCTATCAAACAAAAAGCTTATTTTGCGTTTTCTTCGATGTAAGTAACTGCTTGACCTACAGTTTGAATATTCTCCGCTTGATCGTCAGGAATAGCGATATTAAATTCTTTTTCGAATTCCATAATCAATTCTACTGTGTCTAGTGAATCTGCTCCTAGATCATTTGTAAAAGACGCTTCTGTTGTTACTTCTGCTTCTTCTACACCCAACTTATCAATAATAATTGATACAACTCTTGACTTAATATCAGACATTTTTAATCTTTTTAAAGGGTTAATTCAGCTTGCAAAGAAATAATTTATGATTCACAAATCAAAATTTATCGTAATAATAATGCTTTTTTTCTCTCTTTTTATGAATACCTCTTTGATTTGCATACTATTATTGAGTCATAATCTAACATTGTTAGAGTTTGAGTTAACGATTAAAAAACACCTTCATGAATAACCTAAAGCTAATAGTTCAATACGAACTCCTCTGATAAAGTAGTTGTACCAATAAATTAACTTAATTTTGCCTCTATGGAAAAGACACGTATTGCATTATTCGCTTCTGGAAAAGGGTCAAATGCCGAAAAAATCATTCAGTATTTTAAATATCATAAAACAATTGAGGTGAGTACTGTTTTTTCGAATAACGCTTCCGCTGGGGTCATTAATATTGCTCATAACGAAGCGGTAGCTGTTCGCGTTTTTTCAAATTTAGAGATCGAGAATGGAGAAAAGCTAGTACATGAACTAACCGCGCTTTCTATCAATGTTATCGTTTTAGCTGGCTTTCTAAGAAAAATACCCGCTTGTCTGATAAACACATTTCCCAACCTTATTATTAATCTTCATCCTGCATTACTTCCGAAATTTGGAGGAAAAGGGATGTATGGAAAACATGTTCATGCTGCGGTAAAAAATGCCAGAGAAACTCAAACCGGTATTACGATACATTTAGTCAATGAAAAATACGATGAAGGTAATTATCTTGCCCAATTTTTCACCCCAATCTCTCCCTCTGACAGTGCAGAAATAATAGAACAAAAAGTACAGCGTCTTGAGCACCTTTACTTTCCTGTAGTTATTGAAAAGTATATTTTATCGTTGAAGGATTAATTTATTTTCTTACTTTTAAGCATGCTGTTATTTATTCAATTGTTTGATTTTAATGAGATTTTTAAAGCTACAATGGTGTTGTTTGCTGTAATTGACATCATTGGATCTATTCCTATTATCATCAAAATTAAAGAGAAATCGGGTGATATTCATCCGCTTAGGGTTTCTATTGTTTCCTTAATCATTATGATTGCTTTTTTGATTGGTGGAAAGCAATTACTAAGTCTTTTTGGCGTAAACATAGAGTCTTTTGCTGTGGCTGGTTCTATCATTTTGTTTGCCATGGCGTTTGAAATGATTCTCGGTATAGAGTTGTTCAAAGAAGAGGAAAAAGCCAACACAGGAAAAACAGCCAGTATCGTTCCTCTTGCTTTTCCAATAATTGCTGGAGCGGGTTCTATGACTTCGCTAATTTCTCTCCGAGCAGTGTATGAAATGCCCAATATTATTGTTGCGGTAATTATTAATTTGATTTTAGTCTATATCGTACTCAAACTTACCCGAAGAATCGAACGTTTATTAGGTCCTGGTGGAATTGCAATTGTTAAAAAAGTTTTTGGTATCATTTTGCTCGCCATAGCCATTAAGCTCTTCGCAGCGAATGTTACGCATATCTTATAAA
>SKHH01000278.1 GCA_007117055.1 Lishizhenia sp.
TAGAGGCCGTGTCGTTGGATGAGCCCATTGACTCCTCCGATATGTCTCCAGCTATTTGGAAGCGAATTGCCAAACAAATTTTTGAGGCTTACTCACAGTACCATGGTTTTGTAATTCTCCATGGGTCAGACACCATGGCTTATACAGCAAGTGCATTGAGTTTTATGTTGCAAGGTTTGCGAAAACCAATCATATTAACTGGTTCACAATTACCCATCGGTACGATACGCACGGACGGAAAAGAAAATTTAATCACCTCGATAGAAATTGCAGCTACTGCCGATAAAAATGGTATTCCATTAATTCAAGAAGTAGCCATCTATTTTGAATACAGTTTGTACCGCGGAAATCGTACTACGAAAGTTTCCGCGCACAATTTCGAAGCATTTCAAAGTCCAAATTACCCTGAACTAGCAGAGGCTGGTGTTTCCATACAATATCGTCCAGGTGCATTTTTTACTTCGAGTCACGAAGATCTGCACTTACAATCTAATATGGATGAGCGTGTTGCTCTACTAAAAATTTTCCCAGGATTTTCCCCAGAAGTGTATCAAGAGCTATTTAATGCCGAAAAAGTAAAAGCAATTGTTCTAGAAACATTTGGTTCGGGTAATGCTCCTAAAAATAAAGTGTTTTATGAATTAATTGATAATTACATTAAAAACGAAGGTATTGTTATCAATGTAACTCAGTGTTTTTCTGGATCTGTAGATCAGGGTAAATATGCCAACAGCACCATGTTTAACCAACTAGGTGTGATCAGCGGAAAAGACATTACCACCGAAGCCGCGATCACGAAAATCATGTACCTTCTAGGGAGCGCATTATCCGTAGAAGCAATCAAAGAAGATTTCCAACGTAACTTGGTTGGAGAAATAATGTAAACTTCACCAATCCGTTGAAAAATCGTATCTTTAGCGCATGAAATTTTCAGAATTAAAATTGAATGAAGGATTGCTAGATGCGATTTCTTACATGGGATATGAAAATGCTACACCCATTCAAGAAGCTGCTATTCCTGTCATTCTAAAAAATAGAGATATTATTGGCTGCGCCCAAACAGGAACGGGAAAAACTGCGGCTTTTGTTTTGCCCATACTGCACAAATTAGCAGCAAAAGAAGACACTTCAACAAACACCTTAATTATTGTTCCAACACGTGAGTTGGCAGTTCAAATTGAACAACAAATACAAGGTCTATCTTATTTCGTTTCCGTTGGCTCTAAAGCTATTTATGGGGGTGGCGGCGGAAAAGACTGGCAAGAAGAAAAAGAGGCCTTACAGCATGGAACTGATATCATTGTTGCAACTCCAGGAAAACTGCTTTCCCATATTAAACTTGGTTATGTCGATTTTTCCAAATTGGAGCACCTCATCTTAGATGAAGCAGATAGAATGTTGGACATGGGGTTTGCAGATGACTTAAATACTATTTTTAAAGCACTCCCTGCCAAACGTCAAAACATATTTTTCAGTGCTACGATGGCTTCTGGAATTCGAAAACTTGCACACAATTACTTACACCAACCGTTTGAAATCAACTTGGCGTTGTCTAAGCCTGCTGAAGGAGTGAAACAATTGGCTTATTTAGCATTCGACGAACAAAAAAACAAATTACTTGACCTTTTATTACAAGAAGACCAACGCAAAAATTACGAACGTATTATTTTGTTTACCTCAACTAAAAGTAAAGTGAGTGATATTGTCCGTTTTTTTAAACGCCAAGGATATAAAGCTAAAGGCATATCTTCAAACTTAGAACAAGACGAAAGAGAAGAAGTATTGAGAGGCTTTCGATCGGGTCGCATTCCTTTACTCGTGGCTACTGACGTAATGAGTCGAGGAATAGATATCAAAGAAATCAATTTGGTTATTAATTACGATTGTCCTGGTGATGCTGAAGACTACGTTCACCGTGTTGGAAGAACTGCTCGGGCGAATACGGAAGGTGAAGCAATTACATTAATCAATCCAAAGGACATGCGTCGGTTCGCTAAAATTGAAACCCTTATTGGTTATGAAGTTCCTAAAAGCCCCTTACCTGAAAGTTTAGGAGCAGCGCCCGAATGGTCAGTTCCTGTGAAAAAGAAAAAATCTTATTCCAACAAAAAGAAAAGGCCCTTTAAGAAAAAACCGAACCAAAAAAACAGTTAGATATGTGTAATAAAATGAGACCGTTACTTTTTTTAGTATTGATTAGTTTGTTTGCTTGTAACACACCAGAAACAGAGGATACAGAAATATACGATCTTGAAGAAAAATTAAAGGAAGTTGAAACCAAATACAACAACGAATACATCAAGATTATAGATCCTGATGAAAACGAAGGGCGTCCAAAAAGAGCCATTCACGGGAATGCAGCCATTAATCAAGGAGAAACATATATCGAATTGGACGATACGTTTTTTGTGAAAAAAATCAACTCTTATAAAAAAGCATATACCTCATTACACCTTAGTGCAAAAGGAGTACGGATGCGTATGAAAGACATGTACGATTTTGAGTTAAACGTTGGTCTTTCTCATGACAATGTTTTTGGAAATGTACTGGGAACCTATACCCCGGGAGAAATAGGTAGCAAAAACTTTGTTGCTATGGTTACATTTTCGGATAAAATCGAAGATAAAATTCAAACCTATCATTGGAAAACAGGAAAGCTTGAATTCAAAAACTTTAGTCCAGGATTGGGAACCATTGAACTTCATGTTTCAGGAATAGCAGAAGATGACGAAAAAAACGCACGAAAATTAAATTTGATGGTCAATATGAATTTTGAAGATGTTCATAGCTCTATCCGGCCCAAGAGTTAAGCTGTAGTTATCTATGTAACAGCACACCAAATACATTAGTTTTTCGTTACTACGTTAACAAATATGAGGATAAAGCAAATATATGTATTGGTGTTGAGCTTCTCTCTTCTCTTTTTGGGGCGTTTTCATGCACAAGAAGGAAATCTTCATATGACAAAAGTTCCCGTTTCAAAGGATACACTCATCATTGATTCCTTAACGATTTACCAACCTACTTTTCAAGCTTTTTGTAATGGTCAGGAAATCTCTCCGACCAACTATTATTTCAATGGGATAACGAGAAAATTTTATTACTCCGGAGAATGCAGTGATTCGCTTTTTCTAGCGTATCGCGTATTTGACATTGATTTCACGAAAATCTATCAAAACAAAGACACCTCCATCCTATTTAAAAATGAAGGAAAACAAGAAGACTTTTTTTACCAAGCTGATATTCCCAAGGATGACTTTTTTGGTGGGTCTAGTATTCAAAAGTCAGGTAGTATCTCACGTGGTATTTCCTTTGGTAACAGTCAAGATTTATCCGTTAATTCTTCCCTCAACTTACAACTTGCAGGAGATATTTCAGATGATATGAAAATTCTTGCTACCGTTTCCGATGACAACATTCCTATACAACCTGATGGAAACACCAATCGACTTCAAGAATTTGACCAGGTTTTTATCCAGCTTTATGGAGAGCAATATAAAATAATTGCAGGAGATTTTTGGCTCAAAAAACCAAAAGGACATTTTATGAATTACAATAAAAGAGCACAAGGTTTATTTGGTCAATACAATTGGAGAGACGATAACGGCAATAAATGGACAGCTCAAGGCGCAGGCGCACTATCCAAAGGAAAATTTGCTCGAAATGTAATTCAAGGTGTAGAAGGAAACCAAGGTCCTTATCGTTTAACGGGAAACGAAAATGAACCATTTATCATTGTTCTTTCAGGAACAGAACAAGTGTATTTAGATGGTAAACTCATGGAACGCGGACAAGAATACGATTATGTCATAAATTACAACACCGCAGAAGTTACCTTTACTCCGAGGCATCAAATCACAAAAGACATTCGAATTGTTATCGAATTCCAATATACCGATCAAAATTATGCCCGTTCACTTTTTCAAGGAAGCATACATTATGAAAGCGACAAATTTGAATATTGGTTGAACTTGTATTCTGAGCAAGATGCTAAAAACCAAACCTTGCAACAAGATTTAACCCTTCAAGATCGACAATTATTGTCGGAAATTGGAGACAGCATTCAGTTAGCACGAACTACTTCTATCGATAGCATTGGATTTACTAGCTCACAAATAACCTACAAAATGATTGATTCATTGGGAATAGATTCAGTACTAGTTTATAGTGTGAATCCGGATTCTGCCATTTATAGAGCAACTTTTACTAAAGTGGGTTTTGGTAACGGGAATTATATTTTCGACCGTTTCACAGCCGTAGGAAGAGTCTACAAATGGGTGGCGCCAATTAACGGAGTTCCTCAAGGAGAATATGCTCCTGCCCGACTTATTGTTACGCCAAAACGAAACAGCATGATCACTACAGGGGCGAAATATAACTTTAATGATAAGTTTCACATTACGACAGAACTAAGCGGAACCAATCGAGATTTAAACACCTTTTCTAATAGAGATAGTGACGACAATAACGCCTTTGGTAGTAATACAAAACTGGTCGGAGAATTTCGACTAGGAAGGGATAGCATACCCAAATGGAAATTAAATACGGAGGCGGAAGTCGAATACCGAACCGCTCATTTCGAACCTATTGAACGCTATCGCTCTGTCGAGTTTGACCGAGATTGGAATGTACGCGGAAGAAACTATCAAGGTCAGGAATTGTTAGCCAATGCCACTGGACGAATTCAACACGACCAATATGGATACATCGGTGTAGGTGTTCAAAACTTTACATTAGGGGATGACTATCAAGGTAATCGTGCTCGATTTTTTGGAGACTGGAAACAAAATGGATA
>SKHH01000201.1 GCA_007117055.1 Lishizhenia sp.
ATTTGCTGGGATGGGAAACTTTTTCACTCGAGTTTTTAATTGATTATGCGCTAGCTTTTAGTATTGTGATTTGTATTCTGGAAATCGTATTGGGTGTACTAGCCATAATTGGTGCTAAAATCAAATCTACTGCTTGGTTGATGCTACTCATGATGGTATTTTTTACGTTACTTACATGGCATACAAGTCAATGTGACCCGCATACTACGTTTCGAGATGTAGATAAATTTCCAATCTCATCTTCCATTGCTCAAGTGAAAATGCAAGAAGCACCGCAAAACGAAAATATTTCTGTCCTCGAAGAAACAGCAACACATGTCGTAATAGCTGAGATTAAGAAACCTCAATGTGTAGAAGATTGTGGTTGTTTTGGGGATGCTATGAAAGGTTCTGTAGGACGCTCTTTGACAGCTTCAGAGTCCTTTTGGAAAGATATTATTTTGACCTACCTAGTGATTATGATTTTTATTGCTAGAAGAAGAATAAAGCCGAATTTAACTATTGAAAATTTAATTATGATTACTTTTTCAATGCTCTTTATTGGTTTCTTTTCATGGCTATTTACATGGAGTTTCCCGTTGGTTTTTGGATTGCTATCGTTGTTGCTAGCACTTTGGATAAAGAGAGCAGGTGGGAAATTATTAGGTAATGATTTTGGCGCTATTTTATTGGTGACTCTTGTTTCCGTTGTGTTTGTAACCTACGTATTGATGTATTTACCATTGCGAGATTATCGCCCTTATCACGTTGGTAGTAATTTGATAGAAAAAATGAACGATGGAGAAGATGGAGAGTATATCACTCAGTTTTTATACACCAATGCTGAAACGGGAGAGGACACCTTATTAGCAGCCTTGGATGAAACTACCGCAGATATATGGAAAAACAAAGATCTATGGAGCTGGAAAGAAACAATTCAAAAAACGATTAAACCAGCGAAACTACCTTCTATTACAGATCAGTTTAATCCAAAGGTAGATGTGTTGAGTATAACTGAATTTGAATTACAAATTCCTTTTGTGAGTAAAACCTTTGATGCCAATCAATCATTATATGTGAATGTAACTCAAAAAGAAACTGGAAATAGTTATCCACAGTTATTGGAGGATTTCTATGTAGATGATTGGGACACTTCTGTTTATGTTATTGGTGATACGATTCAGCAATTAGATGAGTCGTTAGCTGAAATCAGTCTGTTGGAACATATTCTCGAACAAGAACAAGTGATTTTAGTGCTGAGTAGAGATGTTAAATCAGGAGACTTTAGTCGAATTCAACGTTTGCAAGGTATTTATGAAAAGGCAAAAGAAAATGATATTCCGATGTACATGGTTTCTACAGCTACAGGTGAGCGTTTGGAAGAGTTTAGAGCAAAATATGGACTTGAAATTCCAAATTTAATTAACGATGAAACAGAATTAAAAGCGATTACACGTTCTAATCCAACGTTGATGATTCTAAATAACGCCGTAGTGGTTGGGAAATATCCTTTCAGAGCAACTCCATCATGGGACTGGCTGCTGAAAAATGATAAAATTAAGTTATGAGAAAGAAAATTGTTGCTGGAAATTGGAAAATGAATTTGAACCTTGAGGAAGCTAAGGCGTTGACAAAGTCTGTTGACCTTATTCCAAAAGGGGATGTGGATGTGTATGTTTTTCCTCCTTCTATTTATATAAACTCAAGTGTTGAGCAAGTAAAGAATATTCTAGTAGGAGCTCAAAATGGCCACCCCGAAAAAAGCGGTGCATTTACAGGTGAAGTAAGTATGCATCAATTGGCATCAATTGGTGTAAAGGCAGTTTTGGTGGGGCACTCTGAGAGAAGATCTCTCTTTCAGGAGAAAGATGATTTTTTAAAATTAAAAGTTGATGCGGCTTTACATGAAGGATTAACCGTGTTTTTGTGTTGCGGAGAAACCTTAGAAGAGCGTAAAGCAGAAAAACACAAGGCAATTGTTAAGAAACAAATTGCGTCAGCTTTATTTCACTTGTCTGATGAACAGTGGGCTAGTGTCGTGGTTGCTTACGAACCAGTATGGGCAATTGGCACAGGAGAAACGGCAAGTGCAGAACAAGCGGAAGAAATGCATGCATTTATACGAACTGAAATTAGTCGGACAGTTTCTGTTGAAGTGGCTGAAAATATTTCGATTTTATACGGAGGAAGTTGTAAATCGTCTAACGCAAAAGAACTTTTCGCTCAAAAAAATATTGATGGAGGTCTAATTGGTGGAGCATCTTTATCGCTAGAAGATTTTTCGGCTATAATTAACGCTTACTAATTATGGATTACCTAGAGCTTCGTGTTACTTTAACCCCTTTTCAACCATGGGCAGAAATTGTAACTGCTCAATTAGCGACGATTGGTTTTGATAGTTTTGTAGAAGAAAAAAACGTGTTGCTGGCCTATGCTCCAAAAGAAAGTTGGTCTGAAAAAGAATTAAGACAAACATTATCAGCGCTACAAACTGGTGAAGTACAGCTTTCTTGGGAAACGAATGAAATCGAAAACCAAAACTGGAATGCGGCTTGGGAATCAGAGTTTCAACCCGTTTTTGTAGCGGATAGATTGGTGATTTGCGCTCCTTTTCATGAAATAAAAGATGATTTTGAATATGCTGTTGTGATTCAACCGCAAATGTCTTTTGGTACGGGACATCATCAGACTACATGGTTGCTTTCCAAGCGAATGCTTGCCATGGATTTTAAAAATAAAAGTGTGTTGGATGTTGGAACGGGAACAGGCGTGTTAGCAATTTTGGCAAACTTATTGGGAGCGACTAGTATAGTTGCAACAGAAATTGATGCTGGTTCGTGTGAAAATGCGTTAGAAAATTTCGAACGAAATAACTGTTCAACGATTCAATTAATTGAAGGAGATATTGATAAGGTAGACGACAACAAAAGAGACGTGATAATTGCAAACATTAATAAAAATATACTCAAAAAACACCTGCCACATTACAGTGAAAGGATAAAAAAAGGGGGGCGTTTATTATTAAGTGGTTTTTTTGATTCCGATGTCGAAGAGTTGGAGAAGTCTGCCGAAAGTTGTAACTTTAAAAAAACAGACGTTTTTACAAAGGAAGAATGGGCTGTTTTAGAACTGATTAAAGTGTAATTAAATGAGACGGTATTTTACTATTCTAGTTGTTGTTTTACTATCCTTGACTGCTATTAGTCAAACCCTGCCGAATGATAAATCTCGATTTGTTCGTGACTACGATCGTCTGATGCGTCAATCGACGTCAGAGAACCTTCGGTCATTCATCAATGATGAACTTGGAGTGTTAATTAACTCAGGGGAGTTCCCTGACGATTACTTTTCTAAGATGGTGGAAACAGCAAATGCCATGATGGAAAAAAGGATAAAAGTTTTTCCGGATGTTCATAATTATATTTTCTCGGTGTATTCTCTTGTTAAAGAAAACCAACCAAGGGAAAGTTACGTGGCCTGGCATAATAGTATCGATAAATTATTAAGTGGAAGAAACACAAGAAGATTTACCGATTTTGTGAGTTTATCCAGCGAGTTTTTTTCACGTGGGGTGATTGCAGTTAATCCGAATTACGAGTGGGTATACTCTGGTGGAGCGTATGAATTCACCTACAATAATCAGCCAGAAATGGAGTTTGCAAATGGGACTTTAGTGTGTCGCACTATTAATCGAAGTCGAAGTAGGGGAGAGTCTGCTTATTCGGATAGTGTTGTTATTAAAGGTTTAATAGGGAATTATGATTTAACGCGGGAACGATTAACCGGTTCAGGAGGAATATTGAATTGGGAGAAAGTTGGATTAGATAGCGAAGAAACGTATGCTGAATTAACGAATTACCAAATCTCATTAAAATCTACAAATTTTACGTGTGACACAGTTTACCTTACAACTCCTTATTTTCAAGAAAAAGTTCCGGGGAGGCTCACGGATAGAGCACAACGAGGTGGGGTTTCGGAGAGAGAGTTGCCCTTCCCTCAGTTTCAATCATACCAAAGAAAATACAGTATTCGTAATTTTTTTAGTGAAGTAGATTACCTTGGTGGTTTCTCTCTTCAAGGATCTGTCTTTGTGGGAGAGGGAACAGCTCAGGAACCGGCTCAATTGACATTTCATAAACAAGGAAAGCCTTTTGTTGTAACGAAATCTACACAAGTTCGTGTAACGAAGGACCAGCTTAAAGCAGACCAATGTGCTGTTTCCATGCGTATCTCGTCGAACGATTCGATTAGTCATCCTGGCTTGAGCATTACGTATGATGAAAACAGCAAAACGCTCATCTTCAGTAGAAAAAGTTCCGGGTTGTCTCAAGCTCCTTTTATTAATTCGTTTCACAAATTGGACATGTATGTTGAAGAATTGGTTTGGGATAAAAGTAAAGAGGAGTTGGACTTGAGCTATAATTTTTCAACTTCGCAGCAACAGCGAACAGCTCGATTTGAATCGTTCAATTATTACGATGAAGCCTTGTTTCAAAAATTGCAAGGAATGTCAAGTGTAAACCCCTTGACTGCAATCTGGAATTATGCATATAAATATGATGAATACGTTTTCTCTGAAGGAACAGCCGCTACAGCGTTAGGGCAAGTACTGCAACAGGCAAAACCAACTTTATTGGAGCTTTCAACACTTGGTTTTATTGCGTATGATACCGAAGCAGGAATTGTTATAGTAAATCAAAAATTAGAGCACTTTGTTCAAGCAAGATCAGGAAAAAAAGACTTCGATAATTTAATTTTTGTGTCTGACTTAACTCCTAAGCGTTTTGAATATTCAGATGAGGAGGTAGC
>SKHH01000135.1 GCA_007117055.1 Lishizhenia sp.
AAAAGGACAAAAACAAGTTACTTTCACTTCAAGAGCCCATTGGAGATTGGATACTGGTTTCGTTTTCAGAAAAACATAAGGAAAAGGGATTTCTAACAAAATTAAACCAAGCACTTGATGCGTTAAAACAGCTATCTATCCGTCTAATTTCTAAACGTGAATTAGAAGAAAAAAGAAGGTTATATGCGTTGAGTAAATTGTTTTTCTTTCGGGAATCACCGCTTCCAAGGGAATATATATTAGGAGCAAGCAAGGAAAAACAGTTAAAGGCGTTCATCAATAAATGGACTTATTTAGAGGAGAAAATTGAACTGCTGAGTAAAGAAAAAGAGGCGTGGAAAAAAGATCTGAACTGGTCAGAAATTGCCGATTACATTGCTGCGCTTTCTTCTACAAACAGATGGAATATTCGAACTTGGAGAAAAAGAAAAGAGCTTTTTAAATTCACACAATTAGATTTTTCTGGCGCTTTAGTTGCTCTTAAAAAACTAGAAGAACTTAAAACCTTAGAGTTAGAATTCGTTGAATTAAAAAAGGAATTGAGAAATGAAGGTCTTCCGGATAATCTTACCGAATTAAATCATATTCAGTTTGTTCAACAACAGTTAAAACAAGTAACTGAAAACCGAATTAAATTATTATCCAATTGCACAGAAAGTGAGTTGCGTGAACTTCAAGAAAAAGAACAATATATTGATCTAATATTAGATTTTGTACGAAACTATAGTTGTATTTCACCCGAAGCAGATGTCGTGACTTTTCTTGAACATTGTAAAAAAGACTACACGTCAATTTTAACTCACATTGGTTTGCTTTCTACCGTTTCTTCGGTCTCTAAAAGCATAATTTACAATGCAGGAAATATAGAAAAAGCGGAACGTGCCATCGTTGCTTATCATTGGAAGAGGTTTGTTGGATATTATCCTGATTATGTACATTTTTCTGGGGACGACATTATTCAAATGGTCAATGACTGGAACACATCTTTGCAATCTGATGAAGACCTTTTTGCTCGGTCAATTCAACAAAAGTTTACCTCACAATTCCATGCGTATCATCAACTACTTCAAACCCCGGCACGAAAATTAAACGCCACCCAAAAAGAACTTAAAAAAACGCTTCGAAAAGGAAAAGCAATACTCGTAAAAGAGTTTTCCAAAAGCAGACAACACTTAAGTTTACTTGAATTACTTGAGTCGGAAGCCAAGGTGTGGGTGAATATTTTAAAACCAATTGTTTTAGCTAGTCCATATAGCATTGCGAGAAGTTTTCCGCTTCATCCAAAACTATTTGACGTCTTAGTTATCGATGAAGCCAGTCAAATGCCTTTAGCTCATGCTGCTGGTGCATTATTTCGTTCATCACGCGTGCTTATAGCAGGAGACGAACAACAAATGGCTCCAAGTCCCTATCATTCAACACATGGAAAAACCTCGAATAGTGTTGACGTGTTGCATCAAGCCTTTTTTTATTGGAAAAACAAAAAGCTATTGTTTCACTACCGATCAGAGTCCCCCTCACTCATGGCATTTAGTAACCAGTATTTCTATAACAATGAACTGTTTTTATTTCCCTCAGTAGAAAATTATTTACCTATTGAAGTTGTTACATTAAAAGGTATTTACGATAATCGAGTGAACCAAACCGAAGCGGAGTGGATCGCTAAAAACATTGTTAAAAAAATCAACCAACAAGACTATAATTTTGGAGTAGTCGCTTTTAGTCAAGTACAATTAGACGCTATTTTTAATGCATTACCCATTCAAGCGCAAGAGGAAATAATCAATGAAGAAAGAGGTATTCTATGGACTTCTTTAGAAGAACTACAAGGAGAAGAATGTGACCATCTTTATGTGAGCTTGGGATATGCCAAAAATCCTGAAGGAAAACTGTTTCATCGATTTGGTGCTTTGAATCATGTTAACGGTCACAAGCGATTAAATGTATTAATGTCGAGAGCCAAAAACGCCCTTACTTTTGTTCGTTCTATAAGCGCTGAAGACCTCTCTATTTCGGAAAACGAAGGGGTAGACGTGTTGCGCAAACTCCTGCTTTTTCTGGAAAATGATGTAGCAAATCATACAGAAAAACAGATTTCACCAAATATGGTCAAAAATGGAGACAAAATTATACTTACACCCAACTTTATTAAGTCCCTCTCTTCTCCAGAAGAGTTGCTTACCATTGTTACCAATTTAAAAAAACGCAATTGGAAAGTTGAAATTGATTTGTGTCGTTAAGAACTGCTTAAAAATTAAGTGCAGAGAAATTTAATGGAGTAACTGTGCAGTAGTAATCTTAGGCATTTAAAAAATAAACAAGAAATCATATCTACGCCATGATTCCGGCGTTCTCGATACACTTTTAACTACACTACGTTTCGTTAAAACCACTCGACCACCTTATGAATTTAGTTGAAAAAACATGGTTTTTGAAGTACTATTATGAGGCGTTCGAGTGATACTGACCGAAATGTAATGGAGTGTCAGTATTGTATCGAGAACCCGACAATCAGAGTTACAATTTCTACTCTAGCCAGAAGCTATTTCTCAAAATCAATGAAGTATGCGTTTACCTATAGACAATCCACTACCTTTTTGCAACTCCAATAAATTATCTTAATTTTACCTTGATATACGTTCAATCTACTACAATGAGTATAAAATACATCATACTATTCATTTTATTTGTGTTACTCGCTAAACAAAGTGATGCACAAAACGTTGTTTTCGCTGAATTATCTGGAGACCCCTTAGTTGAAACAGAAGGATGGAATTTAACGGGAAATGCAAGCGTTGGAAATACAAATGGAACACCCGATAATAACAATAATGAGATCATTTTAACCGACAATGAAAACAACCAAAGTGGTGGCATTTTTTGGGAAGAAGCAATAGACTTGAATATTTGTAGTAAATGGACAGCAGAATTTGATTTTCGTATTTTTGATGGAAATGGAGCCGATGGACTTGCCTTTTGTTTTTTGGATGTTCCTCCAGACGGATTTGTTGCTGGGGGAGGTGTTGGAATACCTGCTGGTTCCAATGGTTTAAAAATCATATTTGATACTTACGATAACTGTGGAGGCCCTAATCCCCAAATTCAAATTTATTCTGGAGTGGGATACAACGAATGTATCGCTGGAATTATTGCGCTTGAAAATACAACAGGGAATTTGAATTTTATTCGCAGAAATGACTATAATAGTGCGGTTATTAATTACGATGAAGGTCAAGTCACTGTTTCTGTAAATGGAAATGAATACCTCACGGGCTTTGCGCCTGCCAACTTCACTGGATTTATGGGTTTTACTGCGAGTACCGGTGGACTAAATGATCGTCACTCTATAAAAAATGCGGTTATTTATACAGGACAAGCTGAGTCCAATGCAGGACCCGATATTGAAATTTGTTCTGGAGAAGAAATTACCATAGGCGTTCCCAACAATCCTGATTATGTGTATTCATGGGAACCAACCAGCGGTTTAAGCGATCCAACCATTTCAAATCCACAAATAACGATAACTAATGAAGGCACTACTCCAATTACGGAGGAATTTGTTGTAGAAACCAGCCTTGCAGAAAACCCTGGAGTTTGCCCCACTACTGATACAGTTTTAGTTACCATTAAGCCAAATCCCCTTGCATTATTTGAAATACCAGAAGAAGCATGTACCGGTGAAGAAGTAGTTGTCAATTTTACGGGTGAGGAAGTTGACAACACCGTTTTTGATTGGGATATAGAAAACGGAACTTTTGACACTACTCAAGACCCTTCAACTGTGACTTGGGAAGAATCAGGAAATTTTACTATCACGCTTACTTTAGACGCCGATGGTTGTCAAGATGATTTTACTTCCGAAATTACTGTACATCCTGTTACGGGCTCCACTGAAGAAATGATTGTTTGTGATGAATATTCGTGGAACGATGATGTACTCACTAACTCAGGTACGTATACTTTTGAAACCACAAATGTCTTTGGTTGCGATAGCGTGGCTGTACTATTATTAACCGTTAATGAGAGTAAAGAAACTTTTTTATCAGATGAAGTATGCGACAGTTTAATCGCTCCAAATGGCGATATTTTGACTGTTTCAGGAGAATACACGTATATCTATGAAGCTACCAATGGATGTGATTCTACGGTTTATTTAGATGCTGTCATTTACCCTACTCCAGATGTAAGCTTTTCTGCTGATCCGGAAGAGGGATTTGCTGTTCAGGAAGTGACGTTTACGAATAATTCATCCGAATCAAGTACAAATTTTTGGGATTTCGGAGATGGAATGACAGCAATGGACAATAACGAAAATGTTAACCATACTTATGTTGAACCCGGGGAGTATCTTGTGCGATTAGAAGGCGTGAATGGCATTTGTTCTGATGATTATGAAATGACTATAACTATTCTATTACCAGATGTAACTTTTGATGTTCCTAATGTTTTTACACCCAACAATGATGGAGTGAATGACTTTTTTAAACTCAAAGACATTATAGGAGAGGATAACATTGAGCGATTTGAAATTGCTATTGTGAACCGGTGGGGAAATACCATTCGTACATTTAATACATTAGATTTTGAGTGGAACGGAACAACCTCAAACGGGGAATTATGCACGGAAGGCACCTATTTCTACAGAATTTCACTTCAGCGCAAAGATTTAGAAGAATTTGTATATAACGGCTTTGTCCAATTAGTTCGCGATTAAGAAAATTCAAAGCATTTATATGAATTACTGATTAAATATAAAGTAGAATACTTAAACTTTTATAACC
>SKHH01000307.1 GCA_007117055.1 Lishizhenia sp.
GAATATACTTCAATCGTTTTAACTAGGCCAAATGTGTTAGGGTCTCTATAATAAAGTCGTTCAGATCCATCCGACATAATTAAATGGGTCCCATCATTGCATAGTCCCCAACCTTCTCCAGAGTAATTGAAAGTATTTACTAATTCAAACGTATGCTTGTCGTAGACAAAGCACTTACTTTGTTGCCACGTCAATTGATATATTTGATCTCCAAAAATAGTAATTCCCTCTCCAAAATATGAAGGGTCGAGGAGGTGGTCTTTTAATACCTCACCTGTTTTATAGTCCACTTTTAGTAGCTTACTTTTCCCTCCGGACGACCCCATTCCTCCAGTTCCTTCATATAACTGCCCATTATCAAACTCCAATCCTTGGGTGTAACTGCTTGTTCTATGAGGAAAAATATTGACCACTTCTGCCTTATAATCAGTGGGATAAATATCAGATAAAATACGAATGATTCGATTGTCTTTTCTGATTTCACCATTCTTTAAAGTAGCGTGTAGTGAAATTTGTTTAGAACCCAGACGTGAATTTGACGTGAGGAGTGTTACAGATTCCTGATTTTGAGTAGGTACTCCATCAAATAAGACGGTATCTCGTGTGAAAATCTTTAAATGCTTGATTTCATTTAAGTCAGATATTTCAACCGTGATGGGTAAACCTTCGCCTTTTTTAACAGAGGTATTATTGGTTGGTGTGTCAAATTTAACCGGGTTAGTTTTTCTACGTTGACTTGGTTTTAAATCTTCTGATTCACAATTGGATAAAAGGAGTAACCCAATACAGCTAAATAATAAGATGAAGTATTTCATTTTTTTTAGTTTTAAATCAATGACTGAATCTTTTCTGAATTAATTTCGCTATGTGAAGCATGATAGACTACTTCTCCATTCTTTAATAAGATTGCTTGAGGAGATTGATGAACCACGTTGAGTTTTTCACTGACAGTATTAGAAACATCTCGAAAAGCAATTAAGTCTAAAAACACCAATTTACATCGAGAGGTGTCGGCGTTCCAAGAAGATTCCAGTCGACTTAATGCCATCGAAGAAATTCCACAGCGTGTCGAATGTTTATAAATCAAAACAGGAATTTCTTGCGATGCTACAATTAGTTTTTCTATTTGAGAACTACTGGTAAGGTTTTCCCAAGGCAACTTATTTTCTTTATTTTTTCCAAATCCGAATAGTCCCATTTTACTCTGCTGATGTAAATTGTTTTAAAAAGCGCAAATCGTTCTCTGAATATAAACGCAGATCGTTTACCCTATATTTTAATTGTGCAATTCTTTCTACCCCCATACCAAAGGCGAAACCACTATACACTTTGCTGTCAATTCCGCTGGCTTCTAACACATTGGGATCAACAATTCCACAACCTAGGATTTCTAACCATCCAGTGTATTTACAGACGTTACATCCTTTTCCATTACATAAAGAACAACTCACATCTACTTCTGCACTCGGTTCGGTAAAAGGAAAATAGGACGGTCTTAATCGTATTCGTGTATGTTCACCAAACATTTCTTTAGCGAAATATAATAGCGTTTGTTTTAAATCAGCGAAGGAAACACTTTTATCGATGTAAAGCCCTTCTACTTGGTGAAAGAAACAATGTGCACGTGCAGAAATTGCTTCATTTCGATATACACGACCTGGGGAAATTGTTCGAATGGGTGGTTGTTGGTTTTCCATCACTCGAACTTGCACTGATGAAGTGTGTGTTCTAAGCGCCATTTCTTTTGTTTCCCGTTCAATGAAAAAGGTGTCCTGCATGTCCCGAGCAGGATGTTCAGGAGGGAAATTTAATGCAGAAAAATTATGCCAATCATCTTCAATTTCAGGCCCTTCGGAAACAACAAAACCAATGCGTTCAAAAATAGAAATAATCTCATTACGCACCAATGAAATAGGATGTTGAGCTCCTATTTTATAGGGTTCTCCTGGTCTGGAAAAGTCCAGATTCAATGATTTTTCTTCAGAAGTTTGCAGCTGTTCTTTGGCGGCATTAAAAAACTCTTCGGCTTTTAATTTTACTTTGTTTATATACTGCCCTGCTTCTCTTTTTTCTTCGTTGGGAACTTGTTTGAGTAGTGCAAATAAGTCTTTGATAACATTTTTACTTCCTATAAAGCGCAGACGAAACTGTTCCAACTCCTCGGGATTGGTAATAGAGAATCTGTTAATTTCATCCAATAACGTATCGACATTTTCTTTTAAATCACTCATGTTGTTTGAATCTCAAAATAAAACAAAATTTTGTCTATCTGATTCGATAGACAAGTGACAAAATTAGCCGATTTTTATCGTTTTAACTATTATTTCTGTATTTTTGAAGTGTAATTTTGGCTATTATGATGCAATCTTTTTTGAAATTTAGTATACTTTTAGTGTTCTTGACTGTCTTCTTGGGGTGTCAAGAAAAAGACCCTTCGATTGCTAAAATTTTTGTGCGTAATAATAACAACATCTTGATTCAGGATATGGAAGTATTGTTAGTGGCAAATGATTCGAATACTCCAGAGTTTAATGCTACAGCCCGCACGAGTCAAGCAGGATATGCCACGTTTCGATTGGATGAAGTATTTGATCAATTCACTAAGCAGGAAAAGAGAGATCGTTTGGGCTACTTCAAAATTTACCTGCAGATTGAAGGAGAAGGAATCGTGAAAATGGGAGAAATTTCAGCTCGTCCACATATTACTGCGGTGAAAACAATATATTTGCCGAATTAGCAACTTTTTTGTAATTTTACACGTTAATAGCTTGAAGCGATTATAATTTTAGAATTTTACTATGAAGAAAAATACTCTATTTTCGACACTTTCTGTACTGGTTATAGCATTAATGTTGGTTTTTTCAGCTTGTAGAAAAAAAGCAGACACCATTGCTCAAGTTACGGTTAGGGATAACGGCAATGCGTTAGTTTCTAATGCTCGTGTAATTTTATTTGGACAATCTACAACAGACCCCATTCAACCAGTAGTGCGAAGAGATACGGCTTTTACCAATGAATCTGGAGTGGCCACGTTCAACTATAATGACGTGTATCAGTTAGGTCAGGCAGGTGTTGCAGTATTGAATATTACTGCGGAGAAAGATGATATGTTTGGTCAAGGAATTATAAAGGTGGAACAAGAAGAAGTTAGTACAGCAACTGTTTTTATACAGCCCTAGCGATATAATATTTTTTATGAACTGCATTATAGCAATGCAGTTTTTTTATGCCTTAATTTTTATGAAAAAAGCGATTCATTTTAACTTAATCATTCTGTTTTGTTTTCTAACACCAGTTTTTGCTCAAAAGGAAAAAGAGGTTAGTGTAAAGAATGTAAACGGAGAACTTCACGGAACTTTATTGCTTCCGAAAGAAAAGAAAAACATTCCTGTAGCATTGATTATTGCTGGATCAGGTCCAACAGATCGAAATGGAAACAGCGGCATGATGCAAAATAATTCACTCAAACTATTGGCTACTCATTTAGCTGAAAACGGTATAGCATCGCTGAGGTATGATAAACAAGGAGTTGGGAAAAGTGTCAATGCTTCGAAACCAGAGGAGGAGTTGCGTTTTTCAGATTTTGTTGATGATGCATCGCATTGGATTGATTTTTTAGCCAAAAATAAACGTTTTTCATCCATCATCGTGATTGGTCATTCCGAAGGTGCGCTGATTGGAAAGTTAGCTAGTCAGCACGAAGCAGTCGATAAATTTGTATCCATTGCAGGTGCAGGCAGAACAATTGATGAAATTATTTTAGACCAATTAGAAGATCAGTCTGTAGAACTGAAAAACCAAGCTACTCCTGTTATTGAGCAATTAAAACAAGGGGAATTGGTCGAAAACCCGCCAAGTGAGTTAGTTGCTTTATTTCGTTTGAGTGTGCAACCTTATTTGATTTCATGGATGGAACTATCTCCAGTAGAAGCATTGAAAAGTTTAGCTATTCCGAGTCTGATAATTCAGGGAACGACGGATATTCAAGTGAAGGTGGAAGAAGCTGAAAAATTGCATGAAGCTGTATCACAAAGTGAATTGGTTATTATCGAAGGAATGAACCACGTGTTTAAAGATGCTCCAATTGACCGAGATGCAAATATTGCAGCTTATATGGATCCCAAACTGCCACTTTCTGAAGGTTTTGGCGAAGCTATTGTTGGGTTTATTTTGGGGAAATAGAAGTGGATTAATTTGTTCGAATCCTTTTGAAATGATCACTTCGCCCTCTTCTATAAAACTCTAGCCTAATGGTATTTCCATTATGTTCTCGAAATAGTGTTAAATGAGTGGTTTTAAGTTTTAAAATTGTCCAATCAACAAGCTTGTAGGTATCATTTGACTCTATATTATAATGGCGAAACCTTAATACCTCTTTGTTATTTAATAGTTCCCACTTTCCTAGACTGTCAGCGTGAAAATCATATTGAGGAGGTGATACCAAGAACCCATCAAGCAAAGAATAGCCATAAGAAAAGTTTCCGTTATCGAATAAACACTTTGAATAGATTTTATGAGAGCCTAAAAAGGTGAGGTTTTGGAGATGGTTGAGATTTATGGGAGATAAGCTCCAGGGCAAACTCATACTTCATTGATTTTGAGAAATAGCTTCTGGTTAGAGTAGAAATTGTAACTCTGAATGTCGGGCTCTCGATACATTTCGACTCCATATTATTCCGTCGAAACACTTAC
>SKHH01000123.1 GCA_007117055.1 Lishizhenia sp.
CGATTTCACAATATAGGCGTCCTGATCGTAGCCAGTAGCCATCGAACGAATATGACTCGCTATATTTCCGAAGTCATTGAGTCCATCTAATTTCACTACGCTTAACTCATTTCCTGAAGTTGAAATCGCACCAGTTATGAATAAGTACTTCCCATCCTTCGAAACTGAACCACCCACATACCTTCTTTTTTGATCTGGTGTAGCCCCATAAACTACCACATCTTCCGATTGAGGTGTGCCTAACTTATGATAATAAAGCTTATGTTGATCTGTCTTAGCCGAAAGCTCACTTCCCTCTGGTTTATCGTAGCTACTGTAAAAGAAACCTTCATTTCCTTTCCATGAAAGACCTGAGAACTTAATGTCTACTAAGGTATCTTCAATTATTTCTTTATTGATAGCATCCATTACAATAACTTTTCTCCAGTCACTTCCCCCTTCAGAAATTGCATAAGCAGCAAGGGTTCCGTCTTCGGTAAAAGACAAGTCACCAAGCGAAGTTGTTCCGTCCTCAGAAAATTGATTAGGGTCTAAAAACACCTCCTCTTGTCCTTCATTGTCTTTTCGGTAGACAACATACTGATTTTGCAAACCATCGTTTTTATAATAATAAATAAAATCTCCCTTTCTTGTAGGTGCAGATAATTTTTCATAATTCCACACCTCTGAAAGACGCTCTTTTAATTGCGCTCTGAAAGGAATAGTGCTCAGGTAATCAAAGGTCACTTTATTTTGAGCTTTCACCCAAGCTTCCGTCTCTGCACTTCGGTCATCTTCCAACCAACGAAAAGGATCTTCAATAACTTTTCCAAAAAAAGTATCACGAACGATTTCCTCTTGTGAAGTTGGATAAATCAATGGTGTTATTTCTGTTTTTTTCACGTCTTCTTCAGCATTACACGCTACTAAAAGCGCACCGAAACCAATAACAAAAGTATTTTTAATATTCATAATTTTATCGTTATAAATGAACTGCAATTTCTGCTTCGCAGACGGTAAAAATAATGATTTCATTTAAAGAAAGGATGAAAAGTTTTTAAACACCGATTAAAAAAAGTTGTTATTCTAAAAAGAAGTAAGAAATCAGCAGTCTACCAAAATAATGTAACAACAGACTTAAAAATATACCAAATAGGATTGGCAACTGTTCATAAATTTATTTGTAATACTCGAAAAAAAAATAAATCTTTGTATCGATTACAAATTAGAATCGTATGGAAGATGGGAAGAAGTTTACACGAAACGATGAAGTGTATTCGAAAGTAGTAAAAGCGGGAAAACGAACGTATTTCTTTGACGTAAAATCCACCAAAGGAAATGATTTATATCTGACAGTTACAGAGAGTAAAAAATCAACATATGGAGGAAGAGCAAGTTTTGAAAAACACAAAATATTCTTGTACAAAGAAGATTTTGAAAAGTTTCAAGACGGTATGCAAGATGCCTTAGATAAAATTGAGGAGTTAAAAAGGACAGGGAATTATAAATCAGATGAAAATGATTATAGTTCAGTTCGTTTTGACGAATTAGACTGATTATATAATTAGTAGGTTTCGCACATTCTTACGTTGAATTAATTATTCAACGTTAAAAGGTATCGTTACAATAATAAAAAATTAAATGGGGAAGATAATAGCAATAGCAAATCAAAAAGGAGGAGTAGGAAAAACAACCACTTCCGTTAATTTAGGTGGAAGCTTAGGAGTGCTGGAATATAAAACATTGATCGTGGACGCTGATCCACAAGCTAATGCAACATCTGGTGTTGGTTTTGATCCACAAAACACGAAAAGCATTTATGATTGTTTAATCAATGAAGTTCATCCATCCGATGTGATTTTGAATACTAAGAATCCGAACCTAGATATATTGCCTTCACACATTGATTTAGTGGGCGCTGAATTGGAAATGATTAACATGCCCAACCGAGAATACATGTTGAAGGCGGCATTAGATAAAATCAAAGAGGATTACGACTTTATCATTATCGATTGCTCCCCATCTTTGGGATTAATTACAGTAAACGCATTAACAGCTGCAGACTCTGTTATTGTTCCTGTTCAAGCTGAATATTATGCTTTAGAAGGACTTGGAAAACTATTAAACACTATTAAGATTGTTCAAAGCAGACTCAATACTAACCTAGAAATTGAAGGAATTTTATTGACTATGTATGACACACGTTTGCGATTGGCAAATCAAGTGGTTGAAGAAGTAAAAACTCATTTTCAAGAATTGGTCTTTGACACTGTTATTCATCGAAACACAAAACTAGGTGAAGCTCCAAGTTACGGCGAAACTATCGTTATGCATGATGCAGCAAGTAAAGGAGCTATTAATTATTTGAATTTTGCGCGTGAAATTCTTCAAAATAATTCAGCAACACAAATTAACAACGACGACGAAAAAATTTCTTTAGACAATGAGCTCTAACCAAAAGAAAAGACCCGCACTGGGAAAAGGACTAAGTGCTTTATTAGCCAGTTCATCAACAGATATAACTTCAACAGATTTATCGGACCCATCTGTTTTAGGCTCCGTGGCCATGTTACCGATAACTAGTATTGAAGTAAATCCTTTTAATCCGCGAACACACTTTGAGGAAGAACCTCTGAATGAACTCGCTGCTTCAATTGCAGAACACGGAATCATTCAACCATTGACGGTTCGTAAGATGGGAAGAAATAAATATCAACTTATTTCTGGTGAACGACGATTTAAGGCATCACAAATTGCTGGATTAACAGAGGTCCCTGCATATATTCGTGTGGCGAATGACCAAACGATGTTAGAAATGGCGTTGGTTGAAAACATTCAACGTGAAGACCTAAATGCCATCGAAGTTGCTCTATCCTACCAACGTCTGATTGACGAATGTAAACTTACACAAGAAGAGTTAGCAAAGAAAATCGCAAAAAGTAGAACAGCGATTACTAATCATTTGCGCTTACTAAAGCTTCCTGTTAAAATTCAGTTAGCTGTTAGAGAAAGTGAGATAAGTATGGGGCACGCTAGAGCATTGTTATCTGCTCAGGATGAGAAAAAGCAATTGGATATCTTCCAACAAGTGATCGATGAAAAACTGTCAGTTCGTGAAGTAGAAAAATTAGTAAAAGAAGAAAAAAGTCCAACTAAAGCATTATCTACCAGTAAAAAAACATTAAAACCTACACCACAACAGGAGAAATTAGTGCAACATTTAAGTGATCGCGTAGCGGCTAAAGTACAAATCACGAAGCTTCCGAAAGGAAACGGAAAGCTGGTTATTAACTTTAACTCTGATGTTGACTTACATCGCATCATGGAAATTCTTAATCATTAATGCATGACCAAGAAACCATGGATACTTTTGGTGTTGTTGTTTTTCAGCCTGTTTTCTTATTCACAAGAGTCAATAGAACAAGAAATTGACTCCAGTGCTATACACTCACCAAAAAGAGCAGCAAGGCTTAGTATGATTCTGCCTGGAGCTGGACAAATCTATAACCATAGAGCGATGCCAAAAGGAAAGAAAAACGCATGGTGGAAAGTCCCCATAATATATGCGGGGCTTGGTTTTTCTATTAACACACTAATTACCGAGCATGCTTTACAAAGGGACTTAAAAAACGAATATATTTTTCGAATGGATAATGGTGAACCAAATCCCGATTTTCCTGATTTTGCACAGTTTGATGACCAAGGTGTTTTGCAACTTTATGAACAACACAAAGGCTCTAGAGATATGATGATTTTTCTCACAGCAGCCATATACGGTCTCAATGTATTAGATGCTCTAGTCGAAGCTCATTTTGTAGATTTTGACGTCTCACCTGATTTATCACTTTCAATACGTCCTATCGCACAAGACATTAGAACACCTGGAATAAGTTTAGCGTTAAAATTCAAGTAAAAATCACTTATTCCGTACTAAAAAGGAATTCTGCTCTTTTTTATCTAATCAAATCTACTTTCAATTTTGTAACTTTGAAATTGTGTGAATTGAACTTTAATATTTTTAACACCGCATAATGAAATCTCTTTGTAAACTTATTTTAACCAGTGTTGGATTTCTTTTTATCCCACTTTTTTCGTTTGGACAATTAATTCAACCAATAGACTATCTGCTGGAAAAAGCTCCAAATAATTTACTTCAAACCTATGGAGAACCCCGAATCAATGTTTTCGAGTATGAACTCTTTCTAATGGACGTCGAAAGATTAAAATCAGAACTAACCGAATTAGTTCGAACATCTGACACGCAAGACAGCATTCGTACTCTAATTAAACTCCCCCATCCTGATGGTCAATCGTACTGGTATAGTGTAAAAACTAATACTACGATGTCTAATGGCTTAATCGAAAAATTTCCTGAAATACGAACATTTGATGCCTATGGAGTCGATATTCCAAGCAAAGCAAAAATAGACATTACTCACAAGGGCTTTCACGCTATGATTATGCAACCAGGCATTAATACAATCTTTATAGATCCTGCATTCGAGCAAGAATCGTCTTATTACATGGTCTATTTTCGTAAAAATATTGCTGCAAACGAAAGAGTCGAATGCCTCACAACAAGCGACTCACAAGATGAAATAATCGAAAACGATGTGATTACTCCAAAAAACTATGTTTCGTGCGAATTACGCACCTATCGATTAGCCTTAGCCGCTACCGTTGAGTATTCAAATTTTCA
>SKHH01000100.1 GCA_007117055.1 Lishizhenia sp.
ACTCGGAAAGACCATGAAATAGGAAATTGCGGAGCAAGCTCTTGATATAAAAAGTAATTTTGGTTTTCTAATCTAAAGTCCTCATCATCCGATTCGTATTCAGACCATATTCTATTTGTCCCAATAAAAACACCCCCGTAAACATCAAGGTTGTCTACATTAATATCGTTAACGTGATATTTTAAACCAGCTAAAAAGCGTAGACGTTGCGCTGAATAAGAAGTTGTTACAGGTTCGCCAATTGGGTTAAAGTCTCCATCGTAAAGCTCAGGAACGTATGTCCACTCCCCTCCCCAAGAGTTAAACACACCCTCTAAAGCAACTGAAAGTTCATTGGACAACATGATCTCAAAACGAGCAGAAACAGGGGCTATTCCTGTAGTTGTAAGTGAAGTTATCTCTAACCCACTAACATGTCTTTCCGTATTAAAAGCACCCCAATTAGGGTAACCTAAGCGAAGGTCAAAAAATAAGTCGTCTTTTTTTGCTCCTGGAAAGTCTGTTGTCTCATTGAGCTGCGCGAAACCCTCTCCTATTGAAAATACTAAAAGAAAAAGTATAACATGTTTTGAATTCATACGTTTTTATTTAATTATGTGAAAGTATAAAAAAAAAACATATTCGTTACATCTTTTAAAAAAAAGAATTGAAAAGAGACTTTTTTAGTTTCCAGTTTTTTTCCTTCCTTGAATTCAACAAATAAATGCAACTTTAAGGTTGTAAATGTGTGAAATAATTAAAAACATTTCTGTATCAAATGTTATTCTCCTCCATTAAAAAATAAACTACTTTTGATTTTAAAAATATGGTGCAAACACAACTTGGACTCAAGCAAAACTGGAAGCAATTTACATTGCTTGTAATTGTTAATGCCTTTGTTGGAGGGATGGTAGGATTAGAACGTTCTATTCTACCACAAATCGCCGAAGTTGAGTTTAATATTGCGGCCAAAACAGCGATCTTATCATTCATTATTGTCTTTGGGTTTGTTAAGGCTTTGTCCAACTATTTCGCTGGCGCACTCGCAAATAGAATCGGGCGAAAAAACTTACTAATTATCGGTTGGATATTTGCCATACCAGTCCCGTTTATTTTAATGTATGCCAATAATTGGAATTGGATCATTTTTGCTAATGTATTACTAGGAATCAATCAAGGGTTAGCTTGGAGTTCTACTGTTGTAATGAAAATCGACCTTGTTGGAGAAAAACAAAGAGGTTTTGCCATGGGACTAAACGAATTTGCGGGTTACTTAGCCGTAGCTGCTGTAGCTTTCCTCACTGGATATATAGCATCCGAATATGGCGTTCGTCCCTACCCTTTCATTCTAGGAATTGGCTTAATGATTCTGGGTCTTTTGAGTAGTATTTTTCTTATTAAAGACACCCGTAACTTTGTAGCTGCTGAAACGAAAGAGAATACTACGCCTGTATTGAAAAATGTTTTTTTAGACACCACTTTACGCAACCGAAATTTAAGTGCGGTAACTCAAGCCGGCTTGGTAAATAATTTAAACGACGGTATGAGCTGGGGACTTTTCCCATTATTATTAGCCTCCAAAAATTTCAACATTGAACAAATAGGAATTATTGTTGCCGTATATCCAGCCGTTTGGGGATTTGGGCAACTTTTCACCGGTAAAATGGCCGACTTATACAACAAAAAAAACTTGCTTTTTATTGGAATGTTGTTGCAAGCTATCGTATTGTTTTTATTCCCTTGGGCAAGCTCAATGCTTCACTATACACTTCTTTCTGCATTTTTAGGTTGGGGAACAGCTATGGTTTACCCAACATTTCTAGCGACTGTTGCAGACCAAACACATCCCGTTGACCGAGCAAAAAGCGTGGGAGTTTTCAGATTATGGAGAGATATGGGGTACGCAATCGGTGCAATTTTAACAGGAATTATCGCCGATCAATTCAGTGTGCTTACTGCCATTCTTTTCGTTGCGATCTTAACAAGTATTTCTGCTTTTATCATTCTCATTCGTATGGATTTAAAACCTCCGAAACTGAATAAGCAACGGATATAATGTAAAGACTTTGTATAACCTGTTCAATCAAGGAATTGATGGTTTAAATTAAACTTATTCGATAGTTCATTAGGAGCAATAGAAATTTGTGTAACTTTGTTTAACATAAATTTATGCTCATGAGATATTGGATATTTACGTTTTGCTTTCTTATGCTATTCAGTTGTACAGACGAAACAACTAGTTCAGAAATTCAACAAGAAGAAGTAGTTGACCCTGAAATCATTCTGTTGCGTAACCAAGTGCAACAATTAGAACTAGAAAACTCATTGAAAGATTCTGTATTAAATGAATCTATCTCATTCTTCAATGATATACAGGATAACTTAGCTAAAATCTCCATAAAACAAGATCAAATTAGGATTAAAAGTACAAATCCAGAAATTTCTCCAGAAGATAAGGCTTGGGTTTTACAAGAAATTCAAAACATCAACTTCTTAAGAGAAGAAAATGCAAAGAAAGTTAGAAACCTTCAAGGAAAAGTAAAAGATCAAGCAATTAAAATCTCTGAATTGGAAGCCATGATTGATCGTTTAACACTAAGAATCAAATCACAAGACGAACAAATTGAGTCACTCCAGATTATGCTTGCCGACAGAGATATTGAGTATGTTGAGTTATTTGACCAATACCAAGAGCAGGTTGAGTTGGCCTTAGATGTGTTAAAAGAATTGAACACGGTACACTATGCTTACGGTACACTTGAAGAGTTAATCGAAAACAATGTGTTAGTTAAAGAAGGCGGCTTTATTGGTATTGGTAGAAAAACAACATTAGTGGATGGCTTTAATGTGGATTATTTCAAACATATGGATAAACACAAGACAAAGGAAATTCGTATCGTAGGAGATAAACCACAAATAATTACAGATCACCCTGCTTCATCCTATGAATGGCAGGGAAACAAATTAGTTATTACTGACCCTAATCGATTTTGGAAAATTTCAAATTTCCTGGTTGTGACAGTAAAATAAAGCTTTTGACTTTACGTTTCATAAACAGCTAAAAGCAATATGAACTTGAAAAAGAATATAAATATAATTTCATCCAAAAGTACTTTACGGATTGTCATTTGTGCTGTGTTATTACTTTCATCTTCAAAAGTATTAAGTCAACGTGTAGTGGAAGATGATATTATCGCAACTCCCTACGTTGGGATACAATACGGTGCTAATATGACAGATGGCGATTTGGCTGATCGATTTGGATTTGCAAATCACCTTGGAATATTAGCCGGATATAAAACAGATTTAAACTGGGTATTTGCAGTTGACGCTAATTTTATGTTCAGTCAAAATGTAAGAGAACCTGGCTTACTTAGTAATATTATGGATAGTCAGGGAACCATTACAAACACTTCTGGTTCGCCCGCAGATATTTTGTTATTTCTGAGAGGCCTAAGTGTCAATGGGATTTTTGGTTTTATTTTCCCGAATACAGGACACAATCCAAACTCAGGAGTGATGTTTGAATTGGGAGCAGGTTATTTGTGGCACAGAATCCGAATTGAATCACAAGAAGATGAGGCTCCCCAAATTGAAGGAGATTACCTACAAGGGTATGACAGACTTACCTCGGGACTAAATACTTCACAATTTATAGGTTATAACTTTATGGCGAATGGTGGAGTATTTAACTTCTATACGGGTCTATATTTCCAACAAGGTTACACCTATAATAGACGTGAAATATTTTGGGATCGTCCCGATTATCAAGTACCTACAGATCGACGTCTCGACCTACAATTTGGACTGAGATTCGGATGGATGATACCCATTTACAAACGTCAAGTAAAAGACTTCTATTACAACTAATGTTTATTTATAACCTAGGCATACAGTTATATGGGTTTATAATTTGGTTTTTTTCGCCTTTTCATCAAAAGGCGAAAAAATGGATCACAGGACGTCAAAATTGGGAAAAACAACTCCCTGAAGTTCAAGGTCAAAATGTGGTCTGGTTTCATTGTGCTTCCTTAGGTGAATTTGAACAAGGACGACCAATTATAGAATACTGGAAAGAAAAACACCCCGAAGATTATATTCTAATTACCTTTTTTAGTCCTTCTGGATATGAAATACAAAAGGATTATGCATACGCTGATCATTGTATGTACTTGCCTTTAGATACACCATCTAATGCTAAAAAATTTTGCAACTATTTTCAACCCTCTATTGCGTTTTTTGTAAAATATGAATTTTGGTTAAACTATATTCATCAAGCAAAAGAACAAGGTTCAAAACTTTATTCCTTGAGCGCTATATTTCGTCCAAATCAACGTTTCTTTCGTTGGTATGGAGCAACATTTAAACAGTCGCTACATCAGTTTGAATACTTTTTCGTTCAAAATGAAAAGAGTAAACAACTTTTGAACAGCATAGGAGTTTATAAAGTGAAAGTTACGGGTGACACCCGATACGATCGTATTTTTGACCGTATTGCTGAACAGAAAGAAAATAAATTGATATCAGCCTGGTTAAAAGGTGAGAAAGCATTTGTAATCGGAAGTTCTTGGCCAAAAGATGAAGCATTGTTATTACCCATTTTAAATGACAAAAATTGGACAAGAAAAGTAATCATCGCACCGCATAACGTAGATAAAAAGCATGTAAAACAACTTACCCAAC
>SKHH01000064.1 GCA_007117055.1 Lishizhenia sp.
ATAGTAAAATCATACTTTTAAACTTAGGGACTGAGGTATATAATTCGTGAACCTTTCTTATCATCCTGATGTTTTCTAACCAAATTCAATGATTATTCTAAAATGCCATTTTTAAATTGTCGAATTGAGCCTATTAATTGCTTGTTTTCTAGGTTTTGCATGTTGAATATAGGTAAGGCTATTTCTAATAAAGAACTATCCATGTAAATGTATTTGTTATGAGGAATTTCGAGTGTGTATTTTAATTTTTGGTTTCTTATACCATTTTCAATAGGTGTTGTGAAGTATGAATTTAAAATAAGACTATCACCTAGCGATTTAAAGGAAAATTGAATGTTCTCTGCACGGATGTTAGCATCCTCCTCTGATTTTCCTGAGGCAGAGGAAGTGACCATTAAATTGAATGATTCATTTACAGAAGGTCGGATGGAAAAGGTACAGTTAGAAAAGTAAATCTTTTCATCGGCAATAGCAAAACGTTCGTTCATACTAAATACAGAGTTGCTTATTTTCCAGATGAACGTATTCAATTCGGGAGAGGCTTTCAAGTGCAAAGACGTGATATATAATGTATCATTTTCGGTATCTAACGGTATTCTTTTTTCGATAGATTCAGTCACTAAATAGGCTTTAGTTTGGTTGAAGTACCCTATACCAATGAGAAGTAATCCCATGAAGAAAAAGGAGGGGACAGTCCAGCTTACCATACTTTTTCGTTTCGCTCCAAAGAGTAGGTGAAATCCACCAATAAAGAAAGCCATAGTGATGGAGAATAAGATCGAAGAAATACCCCAGTCGAAAAATTTAGAGTTCATAAATACCCCCCTAAAGTCTTCAAAGCTAAATGAATTGACTATGCTTCCGTTTCCAAAAATATGAATCACAGGGTCTCCGAAAAATACTGCAAATGACGATAAGAGTAAGGAAAATGCGACGATCCATAAAATGATGCCTATAAATACACCTATAACTTTAAATAATTTAGAAAAGAAAGACCCTCCAGCAGTTAGAAACTCCTCAGCAACTGTTTTTGATTTATTTTTTACTTTATCTTTTTTGTATTTGTTTTTTTGAAACTTGATTTCCTTTTCAATTTGCTCTTTCGTTTCCTTAAAACTTCTTTTTATGGAGTCAATATTTACAGGTTCTCCTTGCATTTCTAACTTTTGTGATGTGGTGGTTGCTGGAGGCACAATAATCCACAGTACAATATATAGCAGGAAACCAGAGCCGAAGGAAAGAAATAAAAATAAAAAGATGATGCGTGGCCAAATGGCGTCCGTTTTAAAGTATGCGGCTAGTCCACTACACACCCCGCCCATCATTCCGTTTTCAACATCACGATAGAGTCTTTTTGGTTTAGATTTTTCTTCAGTTGCAGAAGTAAAACTTTCAGAATCATCATATATTTCTTCGGGTTCACCTAAAACTTCTATCACTTGTTGAACATCTTTTGAGTGAATGACTTCCCTATGTTCTTTTGTCAGGTACTCTTGAAATAACTCTGCAATTCGAGCTTCAATATCTTCTATAACTTCTTTTTTTTCAGCTTCATCAGAAATGCTATTTCCGAGCTTGTTTAAGTAATTTGATAATGCATCAAAAGCAACTTCTTCGATAATAAAAGCAAAACCTGCTACATTGATATTAACTGTTTTGTTCATGGGTTTAAGTATTTATAAATTTTGAAACAGAATTTACTAGTTCAGACCAACTTACTACAAGTTCATTGTAAACCGTTTCTCCTTTTGTAGTAATGGAGTAGTACTTTCTGGGAGGACCACTCATAGATTCTTGCCAACGATAGGAAAGAAGTCCTGCGTTTTTTAACCGTGTAAGCAAAGGGTAGATAGTGCCCTCAGCCACGACAATTCCTGCCTTTTTAAGTTGTTTAATAATGTCTGATGGATACAACTCATTTTGCTTTAATGTACTCAGAATACACAATTCCAAAATTCCTTTTCGCATTTGAGCTTTCGCATTATCCAGTTCCATGTTATTAAATAAATTTCAACAAATATACAAAACATAGTAATATGTAATACATAGTACTAAAAAATGTGTTTTAAAATCCTTCAGTACACTAGGTATGTGTTGAATACGTCCTTTATTAATAGGGGGTATAGTTTATTATAAACCTTGGGTTTTACCCAATGTTTACACATGCATTCCATACAGGGCAATTTTACGACTTGGCTTGGTAACTCAATAAAATGATAAAATCACGAGTTATTTATTCGTTCGAATTACATCAAGAGCGTTTTCAACAGCTGATTCATCAACGAGCTCTTCGGTGATGTTTACTATTAAATCTGCAATTTTTTCAGAGGTATAAAAAAGGTCGCTATAGATTATTCCACTCTTGACATTGTATTCTTGTTTCTCGATGTTCTCAAAATGCTCTTTTCTTAACTTGTCTCTAAATTGGTTGATTTCCTGTTCTTTACGAAGTGCTTTTTCAATGTCAACATTTTCTTTTGGAGCGGCCAAATTCACAACCATTATTTCAAAAGCTTCGTCAACTAAACGCAAAATGCGCTGTAAGTTTTGACGTTGCTCAGGACTAAACCATATACGTTCTTCTTCTTTACGCTTTATGTTTAGTGACATTTGGTAGAATAAATCTCCAATTCGCTCGAGATAGTTTGTTGTTGACATCATAGCGCGTACACGAGCGGACGTTTCTTCACTCAAATCATCTTCGGATGTTTTTGTCAGGTAGTTAGTTAATTCAAGATCTACACGGTCTGTAATGTTTTCGTATTTTTCGATTTTTTGATATAAGTATTTTTTCTTTTTGCTATCTGTTTCTACCAGTAGTTGCTGGAAAAATTTAGACATTTTACTCGTAGTTTTTCCAAATCGAGCAATTTCTTTTTTGGCTTCTAAAATATTTATTTCAGGAGTAGACAGCACGCCTGCTTTAATGTATCCTAATTGAAAACTTTCGTCATCGTCCGATTTGGTTGGGACATATTTAATGATAGTTTTTGCCATTAAATCAATAAACCAAAATAGAAGTACTGAGTTAATAATATTAAATGAAGTGTGAAAAAGCGCTAAACCAAGAGGTCGAGCAGGTTGATATGTAGCAGGATCATTCATATGGAAGACATCTGTTACAACAAAATTGATTGCATTCAAGTAAAATGGAAAAAGAAATGCTACCCAAACACCACCGATAAGATTGAAAATAAGGTGAGCTCTTGCAGCTCGTTTGGCATGGATGTTTCCTCCCAATGCTGCAATATTTGCTGTGATCGTGGTTCCAATGTTACTACCTAACACCATGGCAATGGCCATTTCGTAAGGTAAAACTCCTTTCGATGTGAGTAAAATAGTAACTGCTAAAGCAGCTATACTAGATTGAAAAACAATAGTTAATACAATTCCTATGGTGGCCGCTAATAATACGTTCCATGGAGCTGTACCAGCGATATTATTTAAAAATTCAAATTGCTCAACACTGCTTCTAACATCAGGAATTCCACTTTTTAAAAATTCAAACCCGAAGAATAAAAATGCTATCCCGGTCAATACTTCGCCCCAAGACCTTAGTTTTACCTTCCCGCTAAACAAGAATATGATAGCAATCAAAAAGATAACCAATGCATAATCGGGCATAAATGATTGGAAACCTAACAATACGATTAACCAAGCAGTAACGGTAGTGCCTATATTTGCACCAATTATTACAGAAATACCTTGTCGCAATGTCAAAAATCCAGTATTTACAAAACTTACGACCATTACTGTAATCGCGGAAGAGGATTGTACTAATGCGGTAGTAATAAAGCCATAGAAAATTCCGTTTGCATTATTTGAAATCATTCCACCTATTGATTTACGAAGGATTTTTCCAGTCGCTTTTTGTATTCCCTCGCTCATGGTTTTCATTCCATAAATGAATAAACCTAAAGCACCTAATAAACCGAGTAAACGCAACCACATTCCCGAACCTTTTATCCACGCGTCATTAAAATCAATTGTATGGATTTCTGTCCAAGAACTAATGGAAGATATTTCTTGCGAATATGACAAACCTAAACTTAAATAATACCCTTCTTCTGAATTGAGTCCTTTAATGGTAAGCACTTCGCCAGGCAGTACAAAGAACTCAGAATAACTCCATTCTAAAATATCAGTTGTGAAATCGCTTTGTTGAATATACCGTGCAATTACAAAAACTCCTTCTTCTTCCTGAATTGGACGATTATAATCACAAAACACTTTAACTCCTTCTGAAAAAGGAACAATGTTTACATGCTCAATCGTTATATCTTCTGGTGTTGAACCAACCGCTTGTCCTGTTAGAAATAACGATAGTACAATTAATACGAAAAAATTGTATTTCATTTTATAATATTCAAAGTGCTACAAAAATACATTTTACTCTAATCTAAAAACATAAATCTATAACTATTCCTTGATTTTATTTATATAATAATGATTTGTTAATATCGATGTAACGTACGCAAAGGTATTTCAGAGGCTAACTTATCGTAACATAGCACCAGGGCAAACTCATACTTCATTGATTTTGAGAAATAGCTTCTGGTTAGAGTAGAAATTGTAACTCTGAATGTCGGGCTCTCGATACATTTCGACTCCATATTATTCCGTCGAAACACTCGA
>SKHH01000176.1 GCA_007117055.1 Lishizhenia sp.
GTAAGTATCATCGAACATACAACATATTCTCTATTAGATAAACCATCTGTGATGTGAGAAATCATTAAAAAAAATGCCCAAATGTTTGCGCCAAATAGGGACAGAGTCTCGATTCCTCAAATTCAGATAGAACAATCTACGCAGTTTTTTAGAGGCTAGGATTAAGGTTCGGCGAGCAAGTAGGAGTGAGAAAGTGTGGGGCGAAATATTTAACTTATAGATTTTGATGTAACCCTCGCGCAGACAAATATGGGACACCGGAACAAGGAAGTAGTAAATATCCACAATAACACCAACCAGCGAAAAACTGTAGAATCACCGCGAATAGATATTTAAAATTTGCAAACCAATTTTCAACAAAACCACCTGTATTTACCTGAAATTATGCATGCATAACAAATATTTTTTAGTATTTATGTCAATTAAATTTTGTCATGTCGTTTTTTTTTTTTGGTTTGCATAGTTTAAACTTCTATTCGTAGTCACGTCGAAGTTTATTAATTAAAGGATAGCAAAGTGCTATTCGTTCTAACTTTTTAATTTTTTCGTTATGAAAAAGTATTACCTTATTGCATTCTTATTTTTCATTTTTGCGAATTCAGGATATTCGCAAATATGGATTAGTGGAGGGCCTATTAATTGGAACACAAACCAAACAATTACTGATGATGTAATAATTACATCCGGAGCTACACTTGTTATAACTGCAACTATATCAATGGCTGCTGATAAAAAAATTGTTGTTATGCAAGGTGGTCGTTTGGAGGTTATTAGTGGCACCATTAAAAAGACAACAGAAAATTGGAAGGGAATTTTTGTTGAAGGAAGTCCAAGCAATAATCAGCCGAGTTATGGACCTGCTTGGACTGGCAATTATGGAGGCGCAAATGGGACTGTCGGTCACCAAGGAGTGTTGAAACTTCTTAATTGTACCATTAAGGAGGCCGATAATCCCATAACGGTTGGGCAGGGATTCACAGGTATTACTACACCGGCTGGTGGTGGCGTAGTCTTAGCAAAGCATTCTTTGATTGAAGGTCGTTACAATCTTGTAAGTTTTATTGATGAATATTTTTCAAACAACTTGATTGATAATACAAGTCGATTTGATAATTGTGTTTTTGGGAGAAATGGAAATTTCGGCTGTTGGAATTGCGATGATATTTATTATCATCTTTTATTGCGCAGAGTAAATGGTGTTAAGGTCAGGAATTGCACTTTTGAAAGTTTAAACTATTCCAATAAACGAAATGGAATCGGGGTATTTGGAGCTTCTGTTGATGTGCAAAATTCAAATTTTCAAGGCCTATACACAGCAATAACAGTTTTTAATTGGTTTTTTAATACTGGCAGACCCAATGTAGTAAAAAATAATAATTTTCAATTCGCACTACATTCATATATTAATATAGGTTCAGATTTAGATCAAGTAGTGCTTAATGATTTTAGATTAATACACGGTTCTCATCAAAGCGCCGGTGTTGGATATTTAGGATCAAATGGTCTTATTGTAGAGCAAAATGAATTTCAAAGTAGTACTGGAAGTGGACACATAGAAAGCGTTGGAATAGTTAGCCAATCGCTCGGACCATTGGGTGATGAGATTTACAACAACAAGTTTACGGGTTTAAATAACGGTATTCAGTCTTTTCGAGATAATCTGGGCTTACAGTATCGCTGCAATGAGCTTTCAAATATTGAAAGGTATAACATTAACGTTGCCTCAGCTCCGGGTGTTGGTGATCAGGGACTTTGTATTCCCTTATTTAATATTTTTAGGCTACCTATGAACACTTTTAGCAATGATTGTAATGTATCCTCTGGCGATTTTAATGCAAGTAGTCAAATTAGTTCAATTGTTTATAATGACGCTGTAAACTTTCTTCCGATATGTAAAAGTTCAAATATAGTGAGCAATAGTTGTAATGTTCAATTGGAAATTGCTGATTGTCCTAATAATTTTACAAATTGGGGAGATATTTTTGAGTTTCCTTACCAAACGGTAACAATGCACGAAGAAAATATGCAGGGTTTTGGTTTAAATATAAATGCAAACTTTGATAATACTAATTATTCGCCAGAGTTATATGAAGACAATCCGGATGAAGAACTTCGTACTACTCGCTTTTTGCTTGCAGAGCGTAACATAGCGTATCAACGATTAGTATCACTTTTAACGGATTCATTAGGAATTCATGATGCAATTAATTACTTGCTGGATCAAGACAATGAAGATGCTTTGCGGATAGCTTTGCCGCTATTGATTACCGCTGAAATGTACACAGAAGCAAGAGCCATAGTTGACGCATTACCTTCAAACATTACATTTTTTGACGATATGAAAAGCTGGTACGAGTTTATTCTTGATAAACGAGAAGTAGATTCATTAGAATATGAAAATGTTCAATTGAATGATTCATTGTTTATTAGTCAAATGGCAAATACTCCGGGCATTATGCAAGGAAAAGCCAAAGCTTTATATTACTTTCTTTACGGGATGCCCTATCCTCATATTGAAGGTTTATTTGGACACCCAACAAATAAAAGGTTTGTTCAATCTCAACCAAAAATCGTTAAAGATGTAAATGTGTTTCCAAACCCTGCTAAAGATAATTTCTACATCGATGTTGATTTTGAAGAAACTATTACTAATGCAACAGTGGAGCTTCAAAGTACGATGGGGCTAAACATCTTAAGTGAAAGTGTAAAAACAAATGGTAAACACCGATTTCATCTAAGAGCGGACGACGTTCCGGCAGGTATCTATCTTCTAATCCTACAGAGTGATAAAGGAGAAAGAGAAGTCAGAAAAATAATAATTCATTAAATTGATAGTTTTAATCTAAGTATTTGCGATTGTAAATGTAGTCAGATTAAATCAAAAAGATGTACAGGCTTATTTAAAATCAGGGGTTATTTATAATCCCTGATTTTATTTACTACTACGTTAACATTTTTATTCACTATTCTTCGAAACGCTTATATTTGTACAATTATGAAAACACATATTTTCTATTTTCTAATCGTTTTTTCTATTTGTGGAGCGGGTACTGCACAACCCTACTTTAACAAACAAATAGAGGAAGATACTGTAAGACAAGACATTGCTTATGGCGGAGGGTCTTTAGTTTATTTGAATAATAAATACTATGCAGTATCAAGACAAAGACAATTAGGCATGCCAGATACCTTATTCTTTTACAAGCTCAATGACATAGGCGATATAGAGGATTCTCATTCTTATGTTTTCCAAGATTCATTATTTAGTTTTAATTTTCAAAGTCTGAAGGTCATCGATGAAAACAAGTTATTGATTTATGCAAGTAAGCGAATACTTGGCAGCACATCAACGAATGAAAGCTTTGCGCATATTTTTATAGTTGATACTACAGGGGCCATTCTTAATGAACGATCATTTGTGGATACCAATCTTATAGGATCTTGGTTTAACTCTATTCAACCTACGCAAGACAGTGGTTTTTTGGCTTGTGGACTTCGTATTACCCCCACAAATACCAATGGTTTTGGGTGGATTATGAAATTAAATAAGAATCTTGAACCTGAGTGGGAAGACTTTATAAATACAAATTTTACGATAAATGCAGCTCTCGCCAATAGAGTGATTCCTCTAGACAACAACCGCTTTGCAATATCGGGTTTTTTCACGTATTGGAATTCTTCCGTTCCCATTTATAGGGTTGGCACAAGTGTGGTGCGAATCTATGATTCACAGACCGGATTAATATCCTCAAGAAATTTTGATGAAAACCAAACTCTTGGGATCAGAAGCATGCACTTTGACAGTGTAAATCAAAACATATTGCTTGTATCTCATGATTTTGACAATTCGGTATTTAATACGTTTCCTATGAAAACAAAAGTAACTTCATGGAATATAACCAATGACTCTATCAATTGGGAATCTTATACAACAGATGTTGATGGTTCATTACAAAGTTATTCGTTGACTAGTTTTACTAATAGTAATTTTTCTGCATTTGGACATTATTTATGGTCCAGTGTAGGATCATTTAGAGTATTTAATCAATCCCTCGGTTACTTTTTAAAGGCAGACACAGCAAGTAATGTAATTAGCACTAGAATACTGCAATCTTCGCCTTGGAATTTAAATCATCATTTCTTGTTGGATTTTGTCAAACATGACAACGGTGATCATGCTTTTATTGGCCATGCTCTATTTGGAAAAACTTTTGATGATAGGTATCAACGGTCATGGTTGGTTCGCGTTGATAGTAACGGTTGCTTTGGGCCTGGAAATTGTCCACCATCATTATCTATTGATAAACCGTTGGTAAACCTTACTCATTCTCCTAAGCTATACCCCAATCCCTCTCAGAATTATTTTTGGTTGGAATTAGATGATTTGAATGAAACAATAGAGCAAATACGTTTGCTTGATGGTAATGGTAAATTAGTCAAAGTATTACAAAACCACGATGGTCTTTCAAAGGTACGTATTTCAACAGAAGGACTTGCGAAAGGAAGTTACATTGTGATGGTGGAAACACGTTCCGGTGTGTCTTGGAAATTAAGAATGCTTAAAGTTGATTAATGGCAAATAACCGTAGTAAATAAACCCCATGAAAAA
>SKHH01000165.1 GCA_007117055.1 Lishizhenia sp.
AAGAATGAAAGAAAACACAACATATATTTACGAAGAACAAGGTGACGCACATGCTTCTAATTCATTAGAAACCCCAATTGTGGCATCCTATTTACAACAAGATGATGCACATAAGATTCATACCATTGAGCGTCATTTTGCAGAAATTATGAAAACGTTAGGGCTTGACTTAGAAGACGATAGTTTAAAAGGCACTCCGTATCGCGTTGCTAAAATGTTTGTAAAAGAACTATTTTCTGGACTATCAGAGGAGAACAAACCAGTAGTATCTATTTTTGAAAACAAATACCAATACAGCAAGCTATTGATCGAAAAAAACATTCAATTATATTCCGCTTGTGAGCATCACTTTTTACCAATAATTGGGAAAGTCCATGTTGCGTATGTTTCCTCTGGAAATGTAATTGGTTTATCGAAAATCAACCGCATTGTTCAATATTACGCAAAACGACCCCAAGTACAAGAACGACTAACCCTTCAAATATATAATGAATTGAAACAAATTCTCGATACAGAAGATGTACTTGTAATGTTAGATGCTCAGCATTTATGCGTTTCTATGCGGGGAATTGAAGACACCACAAGTTCAACCGTAACACTTGAATTTGGCGGTTGTTTTAACGATGAGCAAAAACGAACAGAATGTTTAACCTTAATACACGGAACATGATACCATCTACATTTGAAGAATGGGTGAATTGCATCACCAATGACTGCGGCATTCCTCTAAATGCGGCTTTCGCATCTGGCAGATTAAGTGTTTTAGAGGATAAAAATAAAGCAGAGACAAAATTATTCATTCAAAAATACGGTGAAGATCATTGGAAAAATGTCGTACAATGGTATCAGCGTGTAGCAAATAATTGATAACATGGATACTATAAAAAAATTACCAGTTACGGTTTTAAGCGGATTTCTCGGAGCGGGAAAAACTACTTTACTCAATCATATCTTGCACAATAAACAGGGACTAAAAGTCGCAGTAATTGTAAACGACATGAGCGAAGTAAATATTGATGCTCAACTGGTTGAAAACGAAAACACCTTATCAAGAACAGAAGAAAAGTTAGTTGAAATGAGCAATGGCTGTATCTGCTGTACACTTAGAGAAGACCTTATTGAAGAGGTTGAGCGTCTCGCTAAAGAACAACGTTTCGATTACCTATTAATCGAAAGTACAGGAATTTCAGAACCGATTCCAGTTGCACAAACTTTCACATTTCAAAGTGAAGAAAACGATGTGGATTTAAGTCGTTTCAGCTACATCGACTGTATGGTAACCGTAGTAGATAGCTACAATTTTTTTAAAGATTTTGCTTCTTCTGAAACCTTGCAGGATAGGGATTTGACAGACATGGATGAAGACTATCGAACCATTGTCAATTTGCTAACTGACCAAATTGAATTTGCTAATGTCATTATCATCAATAAAATTGATCTAATTAGTGATGAACAAGAACAATTGCTTCGAAAAGTGATTTTCAAACTTAATCCAAAGGCTAAGATTATCACCTCTTCATTTTCTAAAGTTGATCCTTCTGAGATTTTGAATACCGGGATGTTTGATTACGAGGAAGCCGAAGCTAGTGCCGGTTGGATTGAAGAATTAAATAAAAAGGAACATACGCCAGAAACAGAGGAATATGGTATTTCATCCTTTGTTTTTCGATCCCAAAAGCCATTTCACGCCAAACGATTTTACGATTATGTGCATCAAAAATTTCCTTCAACTATAATTAGAAGTAAGGGGTTGTTTTGGATTCACTCGAGACCTGTACAAGCTTTAAGTTGGTCACAAGCAGGAGGTTCACTTCGGGCGGACTCTGCAGGGGTTTGGTGGAGCAGTATGCCCTACAAACAGCGCATTCAGTACCCCAGCTTTATTGACAACCAGGTGCTCATCGAAGAAAATTGGAGCACTGAATTTGGAGACCGAAAAAACGAATTGGTCTTTATAGGTCAAGACATGCCAAAAGAAGAAATTCAACAACAGCTTGAAGAATGCTTGTTGACAGATGAAGAGTTAACCCATTACGATATCTCTATGGCACAACAAGATGATTGGCCCATTTATCGCATGGAAGCATTAGAGCACTAAATAGTTCACCTAAATCAGCCCGGAAAATAAGTTTTCAGGGTTTCATTTTTCTCAACGTGTAAACACTTCTGTTAATCGCTTTTTTCGTTTTCACGTAAAAGGGGCTGTCTGATAGACAGCCCCTTTTAAATTAATGCTTTACCAAATAAACTTATAAAAATCCTACTTAAAATTAGGCTTTCTTTTCTCTAAAAATGCAGTAGTTCCTTCTTTAAAATCATCTGTTCCAAAACAGTTTCCGAATTCTGAAACTTCGACATTGTAACCATTTAATCCATCTACATAGTTTGCATTTACTGATTTAATAGCAGATGCAATAGCGGTTCCTGAATTCATAACTATTTTTTGTGCGATTTTATTTGCTAGGGGTAACAATTCTTCTTGTGAAGTTACGTGGTTTACTAACCCCCACTCTTTCGCTTCTTCTGCACTAATCATTCCTGCAGTCATTATCATTTCCAAAGCTTTACCTCTTCCAACTAATTGAGAAAGACGTTGTGTACCCCCATATCCAGGAATAACTCCCAAAGAAACTTCAGGAAGTCCTAATTTCGCATTATCAGATGCAATACGGATATGTGACGCCATTGCTAATTCAAGTCCTCCACCTAAGGCAAATCCATTAACTGCTGCTATTACTGGAGTTGTTAACTTCTCTAAAAAAGAAAATAAAATTTCCTGACCGTTTGCGGCTAATTCTTGACCTTGTTCAATATTGAAGTCTGCAAATTCTTTTATATCAGCTCCAGCAACAAAGGCTTTTTCTCCAGAACCAGTAAGTATAATCACACGAACATCCGGATTTTTATCCGCAGATTTCAATGCATCGTGCAGTTGATCTATCGTTTCCTTATTTAGGGCGTTTAATTGTTTAGGACGATTAATAACAATGGTTTGAATACGATCCTGTATGGATATTTCTAGCATGGAATAACTCATAAGTAATTAATTTAAAAAGGTTATACAATATTACTTTGTGCATTTAGCACAAAACATAAAAAAGCGAATAAACTACTTTCCTGTTTTATAGAAACAAAAAAATTAGGCAAGTACACTTACCTAATGTTATTTTTTTTAATGATTAACTCTTAAGCTTCTTCTTCTTCGTCGAAGACACGCTTAGGACGCAATTGTTCAATCGCTCCTAATGTAATCCAGTATGGAATTGCAAAGCCCATTAAGAATAATAACAACCAAAATGCCATTCCACCAAATAAAAGGAAAAGAACTATACCGAAAATACTCATCTTATTCTATTTTTGTATTTAAAAAATATTCAGGGCATAAAAATAATAAATAAAATAAAAACAAATAGAAAAAATGGAGTACAGAATTGAAAAAGACACAATGGGCGAGGTAAAAGTACCCGCAGACAAGTATTGGGGAGCACAAACAGAGCGTTCACGAAACAACTTTAAAATTGGGGCTCCAGCTACCATGCCGTTAGAAGTTGTTTACGGTTTTGCTTACCTGAAGAAAGCTGCAGCTCATACTAATTGTGAATTAGGTGTTTTACCAACTGAAAAAAGAGACCTAATTAGTGCTGTTTGTGATGAAATTTTAGAAGGAAAACACGATAACCAATTTCCTTTGGTGATTTGGCAAACAGGTTCTGGTACTCAATCCAACATGAATTGCAATGAGGTAATTGCGAACAGAGCGCACGTATTGGCAGGAAAAACATTGGGTGAAGGAGAAAAAACATTGCAACCAAACGACGATGTAAACAAATCTCAGTCTTCCAACGATACTTTCCCCACTGGAATGCACATAGCGTGCTATAAAAAGATAGTTGAAACGACTATTCCAGGCGTGGAGCGATTAAGAGATGTGTTAAAAGTAAAATCTGAGGCGTTTAAGGACGTTGTAAAAATCGGAAGAACTCACTTAATGGACGCAACGCCATTAACGTTAGGCCAGGAGTTTTCTGGTTATGTATCACAGCTCGATCATGGATTAAAAGCATTAAAAAACACATTACCTCATTTGTCTGAATTAGCGCTAGGTGGTACTGCTGTTGGAACCGGAATCAACACACCAAAAGGATATGCTGAATTAGTAGCAAAAAAAATCGCTGAATTCACAGGTTTACCATTCGTGAGTGCAGAAAATAAATTTGAAGCACTTGCTGCCCATGATGCGTTAGTAGAAACTCACGGTGCACTTAAACAACTAGCGGTTTCTTTAAATAAAATTGCGAATGACATTCGTATGATGGCATCTGGACCTCGTTCTGGAATTGGAGAATTAATTATCCCTGCAAATGAACCTGGTTCTTCTATTATGCCTGGGAAAGTCAACCCAACACAAGCAGAGGCTATTACAATGGTATGTGCGCAAGTAATGGGTAATGATGTTGCGGTTACTGTTGGTGGCACACAGGGACATTACGAATTAAATGTATTCAAACCCATGATGGCAGCAAACGTGCTTCAATCTGCTCGTTTAATCGGTGACGCTTGTGTCTCTTTTGCAGAACACTGCGCTCAAGG
>SKHH01000239.1 GCA_007117055.1 Lishizhenia sp.
CATGTTGTGATGAAGATACATTTTCTACAGTTGCTCTAATCGTAATTGTTGGAGCGCTTGTTACATGTGGACTAGACGAAGGTAAAGTATAGCGCACAGTAGGTGGAGTAACGTCTTTTGTGGGAGGAGGAACTGCTGTAGTAGGAGGCGCTGGTGGAGGAGTAGGTTTCCTTGGTTCTTCCTTTTCATTTGCGGGCTTCAAATACCAACGTGCATAAACTCCTGTGTAGTGGTAAATATCATTATTTCCATTTATCGCTCCTGCTTGATTGGCAACTGTTCCATCCAAAAAGTCAGAAGAGAAAAAAGTAGACTTGTGTTCAAGCCCCATGGAGAAGCGATTCGTAAAATAATAGCCCAAACCAAAACCAACACTAGGCAATAGGTTTCTTGTTCTTGAGTCTGGATCATAAAAATCACCATTACTATTTTTCACTAGAGGTGTTTCGTAAGTTCCGTTTAACATAGAACCGTCCGATGACGCCCCAAAGTCATAAGGCAAACCATCACTATCCAAGAAATCTCCAGCTGATTCTGTCCAAGTAAATCCTAAACCACCAAAAACATAAGGGTCAAGGCCTGTTCTTTCTCTCAAACTATTCCAATGAATCGCGAGTTCAAGCGCTGTACGAAATTGAGTTGCTCGAAAATTCTGCAAAGCAAACTCATCATAGTACTGACTAATTGCTGCATTATCCTCAATAGCACTAGTGGTTTCTGTATCCATTCCGTTCCAAACACCATACATACCACGAAATCGTAAATCATAGGAAAAGGTCTTTCCATAATCATGGTTAAAAGAACCCCCAAGAATGAATCCTAAACCACGTACACCATGATCCACATTTCGCACATCTGACGTATGCCATGTTGAACCCATATTTATTCCAAAAAACACGTCTGTTTTCTCTTCATACCTCATTTTTTGAGCGTACATCGTTGAAGATGAAATGAAAATTAACGATAGTAACAGTAGAACTCTTCTCATATCTATTTTTTTTGTATATAACTTAACTACATTCAAAACTTTACGTTTTGATTAGCACATTTTTTAGCGTCTCAAAACATTTATTGTGCCAAATTTATCAAAAACCAATTGAAAGTCAGTAGTTACTTTTCTATATTAACAAAAAAAGGAGGTAACAATTATGTCTACCTCCTTTTAAAAAACAACTATTTGTATGTCTATTTTTTTAAATCAAAACGGTCTAAGTTCATCACTTTTGTCCATGCTTTGATAAAGTCATGCACAAATTTCTCTTGATTCGTATCACTTGCATACACCTCAGCTAGTGCTCTCAATTCAGAATTAGACCCAAAAATCAAATCTACACGTGTAGCAGAATACTTCGTTTCACCTGTATTTCGATCTTTTCCTTCAAACACCTCTTTATCGTCATCGATTGCCTTCCACTCCGTACCCATGTCAAGTAAATGAACAAAGAAACTGTTATCAAGTTGATTTTCTTTCGCTGAAAATATACCATGTTTTGAATCATCAAAATTTGCGTTTAATGCGCGCATTCCACCAACAAGTACTGTCATCTCTGGTGCTGTAAGCGTCAGAAGTTGCGCTTTATCCACTAACAATTCTTCAGTAGAAATCGTGTACTTCTTTTTCAAGTAGTTTCTAAATCCGTCAGCCATTGGTTCCAAGAAAGCAAAAGACTCAACATCTGTATGTTCTTGATCTGCGTCCATTCTGCCAGGAGTAAAAGGAACCGTAACATTATGACCTGCATTTTGCGCTGCTTTTTCCACAGCAGCAGAACCAGCTAATACGATCAAATCTGCCATCGAAATTTTAATCGGTGCATGTTGCGCATTAAAATCAGCTTGGATTTTTTCTAAAGCCGTTAATACTTTATCCAATTGAGCAGGATTGTTTACTTCCCAGCTACGTTGTGGCTCCAATCGAATTCTAGCTCCATTCGCTCCTCCTCTTCTGTCTGAATGACGATACGTTGAAGCAGAAGCCCAAGCTGTTTCTACCAATTCGTTTAATGATAAACCAGAGTTTAATATTTCACTTTTCAAACCACCGATTAACCTGCTATTCACCAAAGGGTGATCCACTTCAGGAATAGGGTCTTGCCAAATCAAATCTTCTTTAGGAGCTTCTGGCCCAACATAAGTAGACTTTGGCCCCATATCTCTATGTGTCAATTTAAACCACGCTTTAGCAAACACTTCGTTAAATTCATCTGGATTTTCAAGAAATCTTCTTGAGATCTTCTCATAAATCGGATCCTCACGCAAAGAAAGGTCAGTGGTTAACATATATGGAGGATGTTTTTTCTCTTTGTCAAAGGCATCTGGAATAATGTTCTCCGCATTCACTGCTTTCCATTGATGTGCTCCTGCTGGACTTTTGTCTAATTCCCATTCGTATTCAAATAAAAATGTTAAGTAATCATGACTCCACTCAGCAGGAGTTGAAGTCCACGTCACTTCTAATCCGGAAGTAATTGCATCTTCCCCTTTACCTGACTTATAAGAACTTTTCCAACCCAATCCTTGTTCTTCAATATCAGCAGCTTCTGGCTCAGGACCAACATGTTTCGCATCTCCTGCTCCATGCGTTTTTCCTAAGGTATGTCCACCTGCAATTAAAGCAACTGTTTCTTCATCATTCATCCCCATTCGTGCAAATGTTTCACGAATGTCATGCGCTGCTGCAATTGGATCTGGATTTCCATTTGGACCTTCTGGATTAACATAAATTAATCCCATTTGTACAGCCGCCAATGGATTTTCTAATTCACGATCACCGTCATAGCGTTTATCGCCTAGCCATTCTTTTTCTTTTCCCCAATATACATCCAATTCTGGCTCGTACACATCTTCACGACCACCGGCAAAACCATAAGTTTCAAAGCCCATAGATTCCAAGGCTACATTTCCCGTTAGAATCATTAAATCGGCCCAAGAAATTTGGTCTCCGTACTTCTGCTTAATCGGCCACAAAAGTCTTCTTGCTTTATCTAAGTTGGCATTATCGGGCCAACTGTTAATTGGAGCAAAACGCTGTTGTCCAGCTCTTGAACCACCGCGACCATCTCCTGTTCGATACGTTCCTGCACTGTGCCACGCCATACGAATAAAAAGACCCCCATAGTGACCAAAATCAGCAGGCCACCAATCTTGCGAATCTGTCATGAGTGCTGTTAAATCTTTTTTCAGCGCTTCATAGTCTAACGCTTGAAAAGCTTCGGTATAATTAAAGTCTTCTCCCATGGGGTTTGACTTATCAGAGTGTTGCCTCAACAAAGACAAATTCAATTGGTTTGGCCACCAATCGCTATTTTGATTGGCTAGCTTGTTGGTATGACTTCTTTGCGTTGCCCCTGAATATCCATCAGCAACCACTTCATTGTTCTCCGAAGAAACTTCACCACAGGAAGCTAAAAACAACCCGGAAGAAACCAATGTGATTAAAACATTTGCTTTTTTCATAACTTCTATTTTTTCCAAAAGTAAGGAATAATGAAGTATAAATACAATCAATAATTTCTATAAAGCCATAAATTATAACTATAAAAATTAAATTAAATCTATCATTTGCTAATTGGAGAATAAATTATTCCTTTATCTTCGTACATTAAATTACAAATAACATCATATGTCAGAAGTTCCAGTTTCAAACAACGAAAACAATAGCAGAGCCGGCGCATGGATAATTATTGCAATAATTTCTTTACTTGGTGCTGGTGTTTTGGGATGGATGTACGCCAATGAGTCGAGTGCATATTCAAGTTGTCAAGTAGTGAATCAACAACTCGAAAGCGAGAAAAGGGAAATGGAACAGGCATTGTCCGGATATATTGATGGCGCCACGGCTGATTTAAGGCAAGATTTTCAAAATATGCTAAATACGTATGATAAACTCATTGAAAAAGATGAGCGTTTAAGCGATTCATTAAACATACAAAAAGAAAAAATCGAAACACTTCTTGCAGAATTAAGCGATACACGCAGAAGGAGTTATAGAGAAATCAATAAGTTGAAGGACGAAAACGCTACCCTTCGCACAATTATGAAGGATTATTTATACCGAATTGATTCATTAAACACATTGAATATCAACCTTACTTCAAAACTAGATGAAACAAGCACCTTATTAACACAAACAGCTTCCGAAAGAGATCAATTAAGAGAGCAACAAAAACAAAGCGAGGAGCTACTTACTAAAGGAGGTCGTTTAAATGCATTTAATTTTAACTCTGTTGGTCTTAGGTATAGAGTAACGGGTACGACCCATGAGGTGAACCGTGCAGGAAGAGTAGATGTCATTTCTTCTTCTTTTACGATTGGAGAAAATACAATTGCTCGTGTGGGCAATAAAACAATCTTCATGCAAGTAATTGATCCTAATGGTAAAGTAATTTATGACAGACCAAGTAATGTTACGCAAGTTGCAGGAAGTGAGATTATATTCACAGACTCTCGAGAAATTAATTACCAAGGTCAACAAATTGATGTTGCTATCGTGCACAATTTGCAGGGAAGAGAAATCGACAAAGGAAATTACACCGTTAAAATTTTTGCTGACGGAGC
>SKHH01000037.1 GCA_007117055.1 Lishizhenia sp.
ACAAAACATAATTTATGAGTAAATATATTATGATCTGATTTCGTAAATGCTTTTACCCCTAACCCTAAAGGGAGAGCATTTACTTAGTTTATAACCAGTGAATTGAGTACTGTTTCCACCCTTTAGGGCGGGGTAAAGAAATAGTGCGACAAATTATAGCTGATTTAAATAATAGAGAAAATTTCAGTGTTTTGGAATTTTAATTCAAATGACTGATAATTAATACTTTCGGTTTTGAAAAAATTATTTTTACACACTCAAACCTAAAAGTTGCATTTATTTGTTGAATTCAAGCATAGAAAGTCGATGAGTAATTAAAAATGAATCATGTGTGTTTTCAACTAGTTAGTAACGAGTGAACTACCACTTATATAAAGGTGCTAAACTTGAGTTGATTTCTAAAAGACTCTCCTTAGGATACATTTGGTAGTACACTCTTATTAGCTTGACAAAGCTAACAGAGTTCCCCAGCTAGGTGAATAGACTTAAGAAGATTTATCTTTGATGTAAAGGTTCGAAAAACTCACCACATCGCTCCGTGGACTTGCTTTGCTCGAAATATATGTATCAAAAAAATAGAGGCTGTTCGAATGAACAACCTCTATTTTAACTCAGTTTGATAAAGTATTATCGCTTATCAATATCTACGTAATCTCTTTTCGTAGCTCCTGTATAGATTTGTCTTGGACGACCAATTGGTTCTCCGTTTTCAATCATCTCTTTCCATTGAGCTATCCAACCTGGTAAACGACCTAATGCAAACATTACAGTAAACATTTCGGTTGGAATATTTAACGCCTTGTAAATGATTCCAGAGTAGAAATCAACATTCGGATATAAACCTCTCTGAACAAAATACTCATCCTCCAATGCTACTTTTTCTAATTTCTTCGCTATATCTAAAATCGGATCGTCAATACCCAGTTTATCTAGTACGTCATCACACGCTTTCTTGATGATTTTCGCTCTAGGGTCAAAGTTCTTATATACACGGTGCCCGAATCCCATCAAACGGAACGGATCATTCTTATCTTTCGCTTTTGCAATCCATTTTTCTAGATCTCCACCGTCTTCTTTGATTTTCGTCAACATTTCAATTACTGCCTGATTCGCACCTCCGTGAAGTGGTCCCCAAAGAGCAGAAACACCTGCAGAAATAGACGCATATAAATTTGCTTGAGAAGAACCAACGATTCTAACAGTAGAAGCAGAACAGTTTTGCTCGTGATCCGCATGCAGAATCAACAATTTATTTAGAGCGTCTACAACAACTGGATCTGGCACATACTCTTCAGTTGGCATTCCAAACATCATGTACAAGAAATTCTCACAGTAATTGAAGGTGTTTTTTGGATACATAAATGGGTGGCGCATCGCATTTTTATACGACCAAGCAGCCAACGTAGGGATTTTTGCTATTAAACGATGGATAGTCAAATCCACTAATTCTTTACCTCTATTGGGATCTTGTGACTCTGGATAAAAGGTAGATAAACTACACACCATAGAAGCTAAAATACCCATTGGATGTGCTTTTGGAGGATAAGCTTCAAAAAATTGCTTCATATCTTCATGTACCAATGTGTGTTTAGTAATACTATTGGTAAACGAATCTAACTCCTTCTTAGAAGGTAGCTCTCCATAAATTAATAAATAAGCGACTTCAAGAAAAGTAGCTTTCTCTGCTAATTGTTCAATGGGATACCCTCTGTATCTTAAAATACCATTTTCACCATCTAAAAAGGTAATTGCACTTTTCGTACTACCCGTGTTTTTAAAACCAGGGTCTAATGTAATACACCCAGACACTGCTCGCAATGTCTTTATGTCAATTCCTTTTTCATTTTCTGTCCCAGTAATCACCGGCAACTCAAATGTTTCGCCATTGATTTCAATTTTTGCAGTTTCGCTCATTTTATATACTATTTTTCGTTTCTAAAAATCAACCGCCAAGATAACAAATTGTTTTATATTAAATTCAAAAAAAGCAGCTTTGTATGTGTTTTTATATAAAATTTGCAATTTAAGTAGCTCTAAGGTGGTTTATTCTACTCGTGATAACTAGTATAAACCTATTTTTTCTAATGTCATCCATATTATTCAACTGCAGCTTCTTCATTTCTCAAATTTACTTAATCGTGTCTCCAGTAAATGCCCCTTTCCTCTGAGAAAATCTAGAATGAAAAGAACGAATCATTCAATCCCAATTATTCTTATTATTTTCGTGACATAAAGAAAAAAAATGGCAAAAGAAGTATATATTGTAGATGCTGTAAGAACAGCAATTGGGAATTTTGGAGGAACATTGGCTCCAGTTAGAACAGACGACTTAGGAGCAGTGGTTATGAAAGAGATTGTGGCGCGCAACCCTTCTTTAAATCCAGCAGAAATCGAAGATGTTATTTTTGGATGTGCAAACCAAGCAGGTGAAGACAACAGAAATGTAGCACGTATGTCTTCCTTATTAGCTGGGCTTCCTTATACCATCGGTGGAGAAACTGTTAACCGTCTTTGTTCATCAGGAATGGCTTCTGTTATCAACTCGGCTAGAGCAATTAAAGACGGGGCTGGAGAAATTTATTTAGCTGGTGGTGTGGAACACATGACGCGAGGTCCTTGGGTAATTTCTAAAGTCTCAAAACCTTTTGGTAGAGATGCTGAAATGCACGACTCTTCTTTTGGTTGGAGGTTTATCAACCCAAAAATGAAAGAATTGTATGGGACTGACGGGATGGGACAAACTGCTGAAAATTTAGCAGAATTATACTCGATCAACAGAGAAGACCAAGATCGCTTTGCCGCTTGGTCACAAGAGAAAGCTGCTAATGCACAAAATTCTGGTCGTTTCAAGGAAGAAATTGTGAGTGTTTCTATCCCCCAGCGTAAAAAGGATCCGATTATTTTTGATTCAGATGAATTTTTAAGACCTGGAACTACGGTAGAAACGCTAGCAAAACTAAGACCCGCATTCAAGAAAGAAGGTGGAACAGTTACTGCCGGTAACGCTTCAGGGTTAAATGATGGTGCTGCTGCTGTTTTAGTAGCAAGTGAAGAGGGAATGAAACGTAACGATCTAAAACCAATGGCTCGTATTGTCAGTGCAGCTGTAGCTGGTGTTGAACCAAAAATTATGGGAATCGGACCTGTTTATGCCTCCGAAAAAGCATTAAAAAGAGCTGGACTTACCTTAAACGACATGGATGTTTTAGAATTAAACGAAGCTTTTGCTGCTCAAGTACTCGCTTGCACACGAAAAATGGGCATCGCTGATAACGACCCAAGAATCAATCCTAATGGTGGAGCTATTGCTCTTGGCCATCCGCTTGGAATGTCAGGTGCTCGAATTTTACAAACCGCAGCGATTGAACTTCAAAAAACGAATAAACGATATGCATTAGTCACTATGTGTATTGGAGTTGGTCAAGGTTATGCAACCGTAATTGAAAGAGTATAATCTCAAAAACTTAATTAATCCAAGCCTCTATTTTTTATAGGGGCTTTTTCGTTATACCTAGTAAGATCCTATTCTGCAATAGATTTATTATGAAAGTCTTTGGTTAATTGAATATACTCATCGGTATACTGTCCCTTTTCATTTCGAACAGTAAGTTTTTCTTCAATTAATGCATCAACCTGCTGAATTTGCAGAACCACTATACTTCTTTTGGGGTGGTTAGGTTTTCCAAAAATGGTAAAGATTGATTTTACAAAAAGTTCGTGATCATCTGCTGTTTCCCGTAACTCCTGTAATCTATCAAAAGGAATAATACACCAAAAAGCACCAGTTTCACTAAGTAGCTTTTTCGCCTTTACCAGTAAGCTAGTGAACCCTAAATTCATTTCATGCCTAGCATTGGCTCTAACTTCATCAGGAGAAAGCATGGAAGATTTAAAATAAGGTGGATTGCATACAATTAAATCAAATCTTGTTGTGGTATTCCACTGTAAAAAATTCACATGAAACAAATTGAGCTGTTCAGAAAATGGTGCGTTCGAAAAATTTAGAGAAGCTAATTGAAAAGCTTCTTGTTCTACTTCCACGGCCGATATTATTGCTTTGGGAAATTGTTGTGCTGCCATTAAAGCTAATACTCCCGTGCCCGTACCAATATCCAATACTGTGTTCGGGTTTCCGTTTAAGAGCGCTCCTAATATCATGCTGTCTGTCCCTACTTTATGGACAGAACCAGATTGAGCAACATCAAATTGTCGAAATTTAAAAACGGACATAGATTACTCCAAATACATTTCAATCAACCCGGGAGGAGATTGAACATGAAGTTCTTTTTTTTCTCTATCCACTTTTAAAATAGCATCCTTTAATAGCGGAATAAGCACTTCTTTTTCTCCATTCATGATTTGAATCAAGGGATTGACTTTATAATCAATGATTTGCTTTACTTGTCCCACCTCTCCATAACTTGAATCAAACACCTTAAAACCAATCACTTCATGATCATAAAAATCAGTTCCATCCAACTCAGGAAGGACCTCTAAAGGCAAAAACACTTCTTTTCTAAGTAA
>SKHH01000274.1 GCA_007117055.1 Lishizhenia sp.
AAAGATTATGAATGTCACTGTGGTAAATACAAGCGCATCCGTTATAAAGGGATTGTTTGTGACCGTTGTGGTGTAGAGGTTACGGAGAAGAAAGTGCGTAGAGAGCGTATGGGACACATTTCATTGGTTGTTCCTGTAGCGCATATCTGGTACTTTAGATCCTTGCCAAATAAAATTGGTTACCTATTAGGTTTACCAACAAAAAAATTGGATCAAATTATTTATTATGAGCGTTATGTAGTTATACAAGCAGGTATTGCATCAAAGGCTGATGGTGAAGAATTAACCCACATGGAATTCTTAACTGAAGAAGAATATCTAGATATTTTAGATACGCTTCCAAAAGAAAATCAATACTTAGAGGACTCTGATCCAAATAAGTTTATTGCGAAAATGGGAGCGGAGGCTATTTATGATTTGTTACAACGACTTGATTTAGATTCTTTGTCGTACGATTTACGTCATAAAGCGAACAATGAAACCTCAATGCAACGTAAGAATGAAGCGCTAAAACGTCTTCAAGTTGTTGAGGCAATGAGAGATTCTCAAGGAAGAATAGAAAATCGTCCGGAATGGATGGTGATTAAAGTTGTTCCTGTTATCCCACCTGAGTTGCGTCCTTTAGTTCCTTTGGATGGTGGTCGTTTCGCTACTTCTGATTTGAACGATTTATACCGTCGTGTGATTATTAGAAATAATCGTTTGAAGCGACTAATAGAGATTAAGGCGCCAGAAGTTATTCTTAGAAACGAAAAGAGAATGTTACAGGAATCTGTAGATTCGTTATTCGATAATTCAAGAAAAGCAAGTGCGGTTAAAACTGAGTCTAATCGTCCGTTGAAGTCGCTTTCGGATTCATTGAAAGGTAAGCAAGGTCGTTTCCGTCAAAACTTATTGGGTAAACGTGTTGATTATTCAGCTCGTTCTGTAATTGTGGTTGGTCCAGATTTAAAATTACACGAATGTGGTCTTCCAAAAGATATGGCAGCAGAGCTTTATAAGCCGTTTATTATTCGTAAGATGATTGAGCGTGGAATTGTAAAGACGGTTAAATCGGCGAAGAAGATTGTTGACAGAAAAGAGCCTGTGGTTTGGGATATCTTAGAAAATGTATTGAAAGGACATCCTGTATTATTAAATAGGGCACCAACACTTCACCGTCTAGGTATTCAAGCGTTCCAGCCGAAGTTAATTGAAGGAAAAGCTATTCGTCTTCACCCACTTGTTTGTACTGCATTTAACGCCGATTTCGATGGTGACCAAATGGCGGTACACTTGCCTCTTGGTAATGCTGCTATTTTAGAGGCTCAATTATTGATGTTGGCTTCTCATAACATTTTGAACCCAGCGAATGGAGCTCCAATTGCCGTACCTTCTCAGGATATGGTTCTTGGTTTGTACTACATAACTAAGGGGAGAAGAACATCCGAAGATAGAGTAATGAAGGGAGAAGGAAATGTATTCTATTCTCCAGAAGAGGTGAATATTGCTTATAATGAAGGTGCGCTAGATTTGCACGCTCACATTAAGGTGAAAACATATGATTTGAACGAAGAGGGTGTACCTTCTCTTCAAATGATTGAAACAACTGCTGGTCGAGTTTTATTTAATGAGCTTGTGCCGAGAGAGGCAGGATATATTAATGATGTACTTACGAAAAAAGCATTGAGAGATATTATCTCGAAAGTTTTGAAAGTTTCCGGTACAGCGCGTACAGCTCAATTCTTAGATGATATTAAGGAAGTTGGTTACCACATGGCCTTTAGAGGTGGTTTATCGTTTAACCTTGATGATATTATTGTACCTAAGGAAAAAGATGAGTTGGTAGATAAGGCGCACGAAAGTGTTTCTGAAGTGATGGAGAACTATAACATGGGTCTTATCACTAACAATGAGCGTTACAACCAAATTATTGATATTTGGACAAGAACAAACTCAAGATTGACGCATACGTTGATGGAGCAGTTGAAAAACGATAACCAAGGGTTTAATTCAATTTACATGATGTTTGATTCTGGTGCTCGTGGTTCTAAAGAACAGATTAGACAGCTTTCAGGTATGCGTGGATTGATGGCGAAACCGCAAAAATCAGGTGCCTCAACGCAAGAAATTATTGAAAACCCAATTCTTTCTAACTTTAAGGAAGGACTTTCGATCTTAGAGTACTTTATTTCAACACACGGTGCGCGTAAAGGTCTTGCTGATACGGCATTGAAAACTGCCGACGCAGGTTACTTGACAAGAAGACTTGTTGATGTTGCACAAGATGTTGTGATAAACAGTGAAGATTGTGGTACATTAAGAGGTATTGTTGCTACGCCGTTAAAGAAAAATGACGAAATCGTTGAATCGCTTAACGAAAGAATTGTTGGTCGCGTGAGTGTTCATGATGTGTACGATGAGGAGGATAATCTAATCGTGAAGTCAGGAGAACTGATTACAGATGAAGTTGCAAATGCTGTGGATGCTGCTGGTATCGAAGAAGTTGAAATTCGTTCGGTTTTAACGTGTGAGTTGAAACGTGGTGTATGTGCGAAATGTTATGGTAGAAACCTAGCTACGCACAGAACTGCTCAGTTAGGTGATACCGTTGGAGTTGTGGCAGCACAGTCTATTGGAGAGCCTGGTACACAGTTGACGCTTCGTACATTCCACGTGGGTGGTACGGCTTCCAATATTGCAGATGAAAATGATTTGAAATCGAAAGCTTCTGGTTTATTAGAGATTGATGAATTAAGAACAATCACAAGAGAAGAAAAAGACGGTACTAAAAAAGAAATCGTTGTAGGACGTTCTGCTGAACTTAAAGTAATTGATAAGAAAACTGGTTTAGCAGCTATGACGGGTAATATTCCTTATGGTGCTGTGATGCAAATAGAGAATAATACAGAAATTAAGAAGGGTGATGTGATTTGTACATGGGACCCCTATAATGCTGTTATTGTTTCTGAAGTAACTGGTAAGCTTCAATTTGAGAATATCATTGAAGGAATTACTTACCGTGAGGAAGTGGATGAGCAGACTGGATTTACTGAAAAGGTAATTACAGAAACACGTGATAAGAAAAAGAACCCAACAATCCATGTAGTGGATAAAAAAGGTGAAATTTTGAAATCATATCCTGTTCCAGTAAATGCACATATTTCGGTTAAAGAAGGAGATGAAATTAAACAAGGTCAAAGTTTAGTAAAAATACCTAGAGTAGGTGGTAAAGGTGGGGATATCACTGGTGGTCTTCCGCGTATTACGGAGCTTTTCGAAGCACGTAACCCTTCGAACCCTGCAGTAGTTTCTGAAATTGACGGGATTGCATCTTATGGTAAAATTAAACGTGGAAATCGTGAAATTATCATTGAAGCAAAAACTGGAGAGAAGAAGAAATACTTGGTACCTCTTTCTAAGCACATCCTTGTTCAGGAAAATGATTTTGTTAGAGCTGGTCAGCCACTTTCTGATGGAGCAATTACTCCAAAAGACATTTTAAATATTCAAGGTCCTACTGCGGTTCAAGAGTACTTAGTTAATGAGGTACAAGAAGTTTACCGTTTACAGGGTGTGAAAATCAATGATAAGCATTTTGAAGTGATAGTGCGTCAAATGATGCTTAAGGTTGAAATTGAAGATGGTGGTGATACTCGTTTCTTAGAGAATCAATCTGTACACAAAGCAGATTTCTTAGAAGAAAATGATAGAATTTTTGGTCAAATGGTGGTTGTAGATGCTGGTGATTCTTCAAGCTTAAAACCAGGTCAGATTGTTTCTGCTCGAAAGTTGAGAGACGAAAACTCACAGTTGAAACGAGATGATAAAAAGCTTGTTGATGCGCGTGAAGCGGTTCCCGCAACTTCTAAGCCATTGCTTCAGGGGATAACACGTGCATCTTTACAGACACAATCTTTCATTTCGGCAGCATCGTTCCAGGAAACTACAAAAGTTCTGAATGAAGCAGCTATTTCTGGTAAAGTAGATGATTTACTAGGATTGAAAGAAAATGTGATTGTAGGTCACTTAATTCCTGCCGGAACTGGATCAAGAGCATTTAAAAATATGGTTGTTGCTTCTCAAGAAGTATATGATGACTTAAGTGCTGAAAAATAATTGATAATTCAATAGCTAATTATAGGAGGTATTTACATAAGTAAATGCCTCCTTTTTTTATATTTATACCATGGAAAATAAAAAAGAAAATAAAATCAACATTGATTTGCCCGAAAATGTGGCAGATGGGGTATATTCAAACTTGGCAATTATAACACATTCTCCGACTGAGTTTGTGTGTGATTTTGTGCAAATGATGCCAGGTATGCCAAAAGCAAAAGTACGCTCTAGAGTAATCATGACTCCGCAAAATGCAAAGCGTTTACTTCGTGCATTGCAAGATAATATTCAAAAATACGAGGCGAATTTAGGAACCATAGCAGATGACGGTCAAAATCTCCCTCCAATGAATTTTGGTGCTCCTACTACGGAAGCTTAGATGCAATAATTGGTTCTACTGTTAT
>SKHH01000305.1 GCA_007117055.1 Lishizhenia sp.
AAACCCTTGTGTTCCTAAAGGTGCTAAATTTGCCTCTTCCAAATAACTAAAACTGGTATTCATATACGCTTTAAAGTTATATTCCGCTATTCCTTGCGAATTTGTTTCTCCTTGCCAAATGATGTCATACTCAGGAGAACTCCCTCTATTATCCGCTAAAATAAGACGTACAGGTATTCCCACATAAGGTTCATTTGTCACTGGATTTACAATCTCCCAACGTGCGGTAGTATATTCTTCAGATAATTTTTTACATCCAAAAAAGAAAAACAACAAAAGAAGTAATACTACTGCATTATATGTTTTTTGGTTTGCCATTCCCCTTTATAGTTTAGTTTTACAATATATAAGCCTTGCTTCAAAAATAATTGTGTCATGTTTGTTTCAACTGTATTTTCATCCATCAACACTCCTGAAACAGAAAACACTTTGTCTTCAAAGCCCTGAGCCGTTTCATCTTCAACAACCAAGTTGACCAAATCCTTTCCCTCGGTTTGAGAAAAGCTTTATTAATTAATACAACACTTCAATGGTTCCAAGCTCTCCTGTGCTTAATGTTATTGAATCTGTACCATAGGTTGTACCACCTGACCTTACTACTTCATAATCATAAACATAAGTACCCATATAAACACGCCGATACCCATCTGGAGAACCGTCTAGCGAGCCTGTAGTTTCAAATTCATAACATCCATTTCTTGTGTACTCTTGGTTAATGCCCCCGTCAAAGTTTTTTAAATACATGTGCATATTAAGTACATCTTCGCTTCCTTCACAGTTATTATTCTTTATTATTTGCTTTAAGTAGGCATAAGGCACAATCTCATACCTCAATTCATTTAGCTCATCTAATGGTCTACCTCCCGCATAAGGGCGTCGAATTATAGAATAATCTATTCCGCCAACACCTAATACACTTAGATTTGCTTCTTCCAAATATCCAAAACTTGGATTTGTATAGCCTTTGAACTTGTGTTCTGCTATTCCTTGTGAGTTAGTTTCCCCCTCCCAAATCACCTCGTATTTTGGAGAGCTTCCTCTGTAGTCCCCTAAAATTAGTCGCACGGGAATACCCACATACGGAGTTTTAGTCACTGGATTGATAATCTCCCAACGTGCGGTGGTGTATTCTTTGGATAATTTTTTACATCCAAAAAAGAAAAACAACAAAAGAAGCAATACTACTGCATTATAAGTTTTTTGGTATGCCATTCCCCTTTATAGTTTAGTTTTACAATATACATTCCTTGTTTTAAATGTAACTGGGTTGTATTCTTTTCTACTGAACTTTCATCTACTAATACACCTGAAACAGAATATACTTTATATTCAAATCCATGTACCTCTTCATCCTCAACCACTAGGTTTACAACATCTTTCCCCGGGTTCGGATATAACTTTACTATCAACGAATTTACACCATTTATTTCGTTTTCTGAAACTTCTCTGTAATTGATTCCCTTACTGTAGGGGTCTTGAGATGAATTAGACTGGGTTAACATACCCATCGTTCCTCCACAGCCACAGTCTTTATCCGTAATTGAAGCTTTAAAAGTTGCTCCTGTAACTACTTTAAACCCGGGTTTTAAAACAATTTGATTGCATGCTTGAAATTTCACATGGGCATTTTCCTCTACAATCACAGGGTTAAAATTTGTTTTTTGCGTTACTTCTTGACCTGCATAAATATCATTTCGAGCAATAATATCTGCTTTATACTCATAATCATTTCTCGCATTCCAACCGTAACGCCTGTTTTGAATATAGGCATCAAAATAATCCGTTTCCCCCATGATAAAGTCTTTGATTATGGGGCCAATTGGTGAATCTACTTCTTCCCATCTACCTTTATTGTCATTACCACTAGGATTCCAAACAGCTTCACCACTTCCGATATGAACAGTATTAGCATTATCCCAAGCAAAAACAGCATCGAAAGGAGTGTAGGTGGTGTAGTGATCTTGCGGGTGATCAAGGTGAGGGTAGCCATAAAATGAAGATGCCTCTGTTAAGTCACCAACACTAGTTATTGACTGATACATCAACCCTTCTGCTTTCATATCATAATCTAACCTTCCTTGATTACTCAAGGGCGTGAAAGGTTGAAAATTACGGATGTCATGGGTCAAAATGGTGGGTGTAAAGGCGTATAATTGGTCATAGGCAGGCAACTGATCAGGAGCTCCAGTAACACCTTCTTCCATTAAGTTTAAGACGTTGTACATGGTGTTTGGGTCGCCATCACTACTTCCTTGCTTAGCTAAAAAAGTGGTTCCTCCTGGTGCATTATCCAATATTAATGGGTTATGTACACGTGCTTCCTCAACAATATCCCATTGACCCCATGATTTTTCATCGTACTTAAACACCCAAGAATTCACGACGCCAGGGGCTAAAAATCTTGCTTCCCATTTTTTTAGCAAATTTGTTTGTTTAAAAATAAAATGTCCTTCATTCGGAAACGGGTAATGATTTGAGGAAGAGCCTGATATACTACTTTGACTGGTTCCGTTAGAAATTGATATATTTCTAGTAAATGACGGATAACCTAGATTATGGGTGTTTTTTGAATGATTAAACCAATCATGATGCTGTAAATAATACAACCTGTCTGGGTGGGGTCCTTGCCCTAAGGCTGAAGAAGTTCCTGTTTCGGTGTAATAATAGTACAATAATTCGCGAGACAAAGGGGCGTTTAGAATATAATGTAAGGCATAGGCGTTTAATGTTCTTTTGTAATATAAAAAAGCTCCTACAGAAGCTCCTGGAAGCCCACCTAATATAAAAAGTAAATCAGTCATTTTGAACACACCATAATCATCTAAATACTCAACCATATGCTGTAAGCTGAGCGGAACATTCGCGCCACCATGCTCTCCGTCAAACGACACAAACAGTTTAGAGTGGTGGTGGTCGCCATCATTTTCCAAATGATTTTTTTCCATTTTCTGAAGTGTAAGGCGGACACACATTGCTCCTGCACTATAACCCGTTATTATGTTTTCTTCAAAAGAACCATTAGCCTCTTTCTCTTGATTCACTAATTTTATTAAAGTTTCAAGTCTTTCAGCGTTCTTTAAAACACTTTCATTCGGCGGATAAAACTTTGCAATGATTACATCATAACCTGCTCCAGATAGATGATCGATTAATCCATCTCTATTGTAAGAAAAATAAACATCTTGTATTGTAGAAGGCCAGTCTTGCGCATTGTTAATTACGTCTTTATCCGTATAAGGTCCCCATCCTGAAACAATGATAAATGGTTTTGTGAGTTTCTTTTCACTTCCTGTTCCACATCCCCATAAAACACTAAATTCTATAGAAGGGTCATTTCCAATTATTCCTTTTGAACCAAAATCGCCCATTAAATCCCACCATGGGAAGTCACTTCTTAATGTCTCATCATAATAATATTCTTCAACTACTTCATTTGTTTTTTTAAAAAAACAGTTTATCGTTTTATTGATTTCTGTGCTATCTGAATAAAGAATGCTTATACCAATTTTTTGAAGAGGAGTTCTTTCATCATATAATCCATCTAATGAGAATGGAGTTCCAATTGTTAAAGGGTATGAAACTCCTTCAATAGTTATTTCAACACTACTGATGTTATTATTGGTATTTCTGAAATAACTGTTATCGTCCCAATACAAGTGGATGTCATTATTTGTGATAGTGTCAAAAATCAACCCAGCAAATTGTAAACGACGTCGCTCTAATTGAATAGAATCTATCGCCGGAAACGGTGACGTATTCCCCCAACTTAAAAACTGATTAAATGTTTGTTCATTTAAATAATCAAAATCATAATCAAATAAAAACAAAGGAAGTTCTATTCTATTTTGTCCATTGTTAGTATATAGTTTTTTAAATTCTGGAAATAAAATACTATCTACTTCAAACTGCGAAGTTACATCCGATTTTTCCATCAACTGAAAAGTTGACAAGATGATTCCCGCAGAAATTTCTGTGGTATCAAAAAAGTCAAATAAGGTATCAATGACATCAGGAGTGAATTCTTCTCCAAAATAATTAAGAAAGTTGCCATTGGTTATATCTTCTAAATCAGAGTTTTGAAAAATATATTCATTGAGATCTTGTTTCGAGTGAAATTCTTGCTGAGCTTGAAGGTTGAGAAGCATCCCTAAAAGCAAGACATTCAATACAATTGATTTTATAGTCAAATTTAGCATAATAAAAGATTTTTAGATTACTATTATTGTTTATTCATAATCTTATTTAACGCTTTCTTCTGCTCTTCAATTAAGGCCCGTTGTTCTTCTAATAATTGTTGCTGCTGTTCAATGAGCGCTTTTTGTCCATCCAATTGTTCTTGCTGCTCAATGGTGTAAAGCGTCAACTCCTCTATCTTTTCCATGGTGATTTTAGCTGTTTCACCCATGCTTAATCCATTGGTCTCAATCTCTTCAGCTGCGGGTACATTGGGGAGGTGACCGTTTTTAAGAATAAATTTCTTAAGATCTTCTAAA
>SKHH01000188.1 GCA_007117055.1 Lishizhenia sp.
GAGGTAAACCGTCGTTACGAGCTTACGGTATAGTTATATAAAGGATTGATCTCACGTATTTGAAATAAACGCTCCAGTAAAGCTCTTGTTTCGATACGTTCACATCGTTTGATTTTTCATGAAAGCCCAAGCTGTTTATGCTCGGGCTTTTTTTATAATGAGGGTTTAAAACATACCATTCCATCCGTTTGAACCACAAAGTTTGCCCCTTGCAGGAACTGTTGATAAGCACAATGTAAAGAGTCCTGTAATTTTTTAAAACTAGATATAAACTTTGATTGAAGACTTCAAATCTTCGAGGATGTAAAGATTGTAGACAAATCCATGACTTTCTGGGGCATGGTGATTGTACTGGAGGAAATATTGGAAAACCACCTCGGAATGGTACAGGAAATCGTTCGAAAAGTAAAGCCATTGGCATTTTTTGATCGGTACTTATCGCATGGCTACTAACCCTTTAACATCGAAAACGAAATCTCGTACCACATGAATGCACAAATATTTTCACCAGATAACTAAAACCATTCAATACCCATTGTCGTATTAAATGGTAAGGGATGTTTCTATTTCAGCAACGTATCGACTATACGATCCAATCGAGGTAATTGCTTTGATCAATCACGTTAAATTGTGCTTCCGGATATGCATTTCCAAAAGCTTTGGGTACTCGAATGGCCTTTGATTTCCACTTGCATTCGAAGGCTTGTCGTTTGCGGTTTTCAATCTCAATTAAATCAATTTCCTGTTGGTCGTAGGTGCGCCAAAAGTGGTGTTGATATACATCCAGGCGATAGTCTTTGTGTTTGCGACGCTCTTGAATGAAATACTGCTCCCAAAGCGCTCCCACATCTTGGCGCGTTGATACCGGCGAGAAATCGTTGATCAAAGCATTGCGGACGCCATTGTCCCAAAAGTAGTATTTTTTGCTTTTGCTGACTTCCTTGCGCAGATTGTTGCTGTATCCACTCAGGGGAAATATGACGAATGCCTTTTCAAACAAATCGAGATAGCGCTCTACAGTGTTTTTACTCACCCCGAGCTGGCGGCCAAGCTCATTTGCAGACACCTCATTGCCAACTTGGTAAGCCAGCAATACGAGGAGGTCTTTCATCACTTGAGCATTGCGAATTTGCTCAAAAATAAGGATATCCTTGAGGAGGTAGGTATTGACCAATTCGTTGAGGTAAAACACCTTTTCTCTCAAATCGGGGATGGATGATAGTTCCGGATAACTTCCATATACCAGTCGGTCGGGGAGATTTTCTTTGGTTTTCACCACATTTTCATTCGTTTGCCATTCAACTTGAGCCAGTGGATGCATGTGCAGGGTGATGGTACGTCCGGCCAAAGGTGCGATGTTTTGTTCCAATTCAAATGCAGATGATCCGGTGAGAATGATGTGCAACGGTTGAATGTTGTCGATCATGAGTTTGGCCTTGCGGGCAATGTCGGGGATGAAATGTGCTTCGTCGATGATGAGTAAAGTTTTATCGCCAATGATGCGTTTGTAGTTGGCCACACTTCTTTCCTGGAGCAAATCTTCAGTAAGTGCATCTTCGGCATTGAGCCATAGTGTTTTTGTTTCGTGCAGCTTAAAAAGTGTTTGCAGAAGCGCTGTTTTTCCTACGCGCCGTGCGCCCAATAGCAAGGTTACCTTTTGCTTTGGAAGGTTTTTATTCAGGATATTCAATGTTTGCCTTGTGATCATATCGCTTATTACTCCCCACAAAGATACGCATAAATGTAAAATCTGTCACTAAACTGACCAAATTAATGTAAATTCAGTCAGTTTAATGACCAAATTTACATTATATATCAGTGGATGGTGTTATTGATCGGTGGTTGAGGAGGCTATGTGAAAGTGTAAAAAATGAAAAAACTGTCAGTTAACTGACCAAATTTACGTAAATACAGTCACTATACTGACCAAATTTATATTTTTATGTTTTGATCATGGAAGTGTAAAACCTTGAGAACGCAAAACTATTTTGGAGGAATCAAAAAGAAAACGCTATACCTAGCGTCCCGGTGATGTAGATTGATAAAAACCTATTGTTGTCTTCTATCTCAATGGAAAGTTTGTCGCCGTCATCCTTTGTGCTGAAGGAGGTTGTTTCAAAATCCCCTCCCCGTTGATCATTTCTATATTGAATACTGTTGGTATTCATATACAGGGGTAAAACCCCGGTAGTGCGAATAAAGAACATCAATTTTTTTCTAATGGGGTATTGAAGTTCTAAAGAGGCGGTTCCGAAAACCATTTCAGACGCGAGTTTTCCATTGTCCGGACTGTCGGGGATTTTTTCTTGATGCAAAAATAGCCCAACACCGGCATCGGCATTGATCCTATAATTAGGTAAAGACTGTTTATCTGGTTGCCAGGTTCGGCCAAAAGAAATATTTACGCTTGTTAAAGGAGACCCCATTGTGGCCATGTCCATATTGCAAATGTATTTATTATCTCTGCCAAAAGCAAACATCCAGCCCAAATATAGTGAATGATAATACCCCTGATTTCTGGAAATCACCGCATCAATATTCGAAAACTCGGTGCCTGATCCCTCAAAAAGGATAAATGCCCGATTGTTCGAAAAAGGTGTCAATTGATATCCTATTCGGTAAATTATTCCCAAGGTTTGGTTTAGTGTATCATTTTCCGGTGTTGATTCTTGGGATACGTCATAACTGGATTGGCCGAAAAGACGAGCTCCAAGGACAAAAAAAGTGAAAACAAAAACAATGAAATATCGCATAAATTAGAATAGAGAATTTATTGAATGATGATTTTACCTTGCAAGTTTTCCTTGTTCGGAGTGCAGGTTTCAAAAGTATACGTTCCATGGTGCATTTCGTACAAGCTGGCAAAGTTTTTTGCAAAAGCACTATACTTGAAGCTTTGTTCTCATAATGGTTTTTGAATGAATATTTCTAGTGTTAACACGATATATGCAGTAAATACATAATCAATAGTTTTTTATTTCCGTGAATTGTGATTCTATGGTAAAAAAGTGATTTACATTGAAGTTTTAGATATTAAAGATTTTAGTTTAAAGATTTCCCAGAATTCTTTTTCAAGTGAAATATAGTCTTTTAATTTTTTGTGTTTCACTTCGTTAAGAGTTCCCCGTGTTTTTGGTGTATTTCTATTTATTAAAGTGACATAAAATCTGACATCAATATCTGTTATATCAAAATCAACTCCAATACTTTTATAAAGGACTTTAAAAAGCACAAATGGCCAACCTGAAATTGATTTAATAACTGCACCACCTTTTTCTAATCGTGTAACACTTTGGTGTGAAGCAGTTAAATATCTTAATTTTGAGTCTTCGATCTCTGCCCACCAACATGAACGATTTTCTATTGATGCTATCGAATTTTTTTGAAATTGTTCAAGCTTATGTGTGAAATTATTTCTTTTGTCATATATAAATTTTAGTTTAATCCTCTCTGTTTCCTCATTTTCTTCAAATGGATATGATGGAAAAGTTGTATTAGGTTTGGAGCCATATTTTGGACTTCTTGAAACCCTTACACTTGATAAAAGCTGATTTTTGGCATCTGCAGGTAAATTTTTTATTCCATTGTAGAATGATTTTTTTACACCATATAGTTCATTGTAATGATTTGAAAGTTTTAGAGCAGCTTCTGCCTGTGATGATTTTTCTGGAATATTTTTAAATGCATCATTACCTTCCTCAATGTGTTTCTTTTTTTTGCTCCTTAGCCAATCATTAAAGCTTAGATAATCTTCTTGCTGCCCTAATAGATCAAAACATGTTAGCAAGAGGTACGATACAAGTGCTTCTCTTTCATGCATAGGATGAAGCCACCACTTTTTACTTTTTCTATCTACCTTTATATGTCTGAGTAGTAAATCGGCTTCCTCTAACAAAGACTGAGCTAATTTTAACCTTGAAGTGATGAATTCTTCTTTTGTGCATTTTTCTGTATTTTTTGTCTTCAAAATTTTTCATGTAATATCAATAGCATCCGAAAGTTGAATTTTTAAAAGCCCTCAGAGTCTCATATTTTTGGGTTCGACAAAAAACTTAAAAATTATGGGACTCTTCAGGCGAAACAAAAATAACAATAAACCGGTCATTCGACAAATATTAGATTTAGTTCCACGTTGGCTATTCAATAGTTGCACCAAAACCTATAAAAGCGATAAAGGCTGCAGTAAGTATAAAACTTTCGACCAGTTTGTTGCACTAACTTTCGGACAGCTAAACAAATGCCAGAGCCTCAATGATATATCTGCCGGAATAGGTGTGAGTGAAGTGTTCATTGACGACCTTGGACTTAAGCAAAGCCCAGCACGATCAACTATTATCGATGGTCACTAGTGTCCCATTAAAATTTCTATACGCTCTCAAAAAAGATTGAAAGTCATTTAGTTAAGTGTGTTTTTTGAGCGAACGGACTTGAATCAGTTAGTTTTGTTTCAGACTAACCTGATC
>SKHH01000190.1 GCA_007117055.1 Lishizhenia sp.
AAACAATCTTTAATTGAAGTCGGTTGCTCGTGAATTTCTTTGAGCATAAAATGCTCGTAACCACCCTTTTCCAGCGCCTCTAGTTTTAACTCAAGTGCTTGTATATACGGAGTTTTTTTCTGGTTTTGTATATTGTATAACTTCAACTCTTCGCCACGTTCAACAACAGCGATTTCTTCGTCTTCCAAGTAGACCACCTCATTGGTATACTCTACGATAGGAGTAGCGTCCGAGGCTAAGTAAAAGTCGCCTTTTTTTCCGATTCCTACTACCAACGGAGAGCTTTTTCGTGCTGCAATTAACTGGTTATCATTCTCTAAGGACATTACCACAATTGCATAAGCACCTACCACATTCGTAAGCGCAAGTCGAACAGCCTCTGCTAAGGAAACACCTTCTTTTTGTTTAACTTCCTCAATAAGGTGAACTAAAACCTCCGTGTCTGTCTCACTTTTGAAAACATGTCCACGGCTTATTAACTCTTCCTTAATTGTATCATAGTTTTCAATGATACCGTTGTGAATTAAAGCAATTTTTCCATCCCCTGAAAGATGTGGGTGCGCGTTGATATCATTTGGTAATCCATGTGTAGCCCATCTTGTGTGACCAATGGCCATAGTTCCTTTGGTGTTCTTTGAATTAGCAAAGGACTCTAGTTCTGCTACTTTGCCTTTTCTTTTATAATTCAAAAGACCTTCTTTATTTAATACCGCAATACCTGCGCTATCATACCCTCGATACTCTAACCTTTTTAATCCTTTTAAAACTATAGGAAACGCTTCTTGGTGACCGATATAAGCAACAATTCCACACATATTTCTTTTTTTGAAATAAAATTAATTAAAATTCTGTATAAACAACGTTTAATCTAGGTATTGACTTGTTCGAAGTGTTTGGCCCATTAAACATTATGCGTTCTGTTGTTGTATTAAAAAATCGTGGTGAAACAATTATACCATCATTAATCACCTCATTATTAATAATGTTTTGTACATAAGGTCTCAAGTTAATAATGTATGCTTTTCGTTGCTGGTTATACTCCACATTATCATTCAAGAGATAAACTTGATCATCACCTTCAAAAAGTTTGGCTCCAACCGTTACACTTGCACTTGGGTAGAGTGAATTTCCTGTAAAATAGCTCACAGGCAACTCCAATGTTGCACTATGCAAAGCAATGTTTTCAGGCAAATCATTCAGCGTAGGAAACTCTACTTTTGCACGTGCTTGAAAGGCTTGTGCAAAGAAAGCTTCTTGACCAGGAAGAGTATCTTCGATAACCCGTTCTAGCGCAGTACCCATTCTATCAAACTCCATATGGTTAAAGTCTATTAACTGACTACTAATGAGAAAATCAAATTCAGCTTTCAGTGTATCTGACTGGGTATAATAAACAGTCAATTTAGAGCTCGGGGTAGTGGACTCCAAATAATATACTGCACCTCTACCAACTGAAGGGGTGTTACCCGCGACAGTTACAAAGAAGCCCTTGAAAGCGTTAAAAAAGTCTTCATTACTCGGGGAGTTAGAGGCTAAAAGTAATAATTCCCTTGCCAAAGTAGTATCCATAGGGATTCTCAAGTGAGGGTCAATCGTATCATTTCCAACTACACTCGGTTTTGTAGGGTTTGGAAGAATATAACCTTCATTATTTTCCATTGGCACAAGGTTTTGGTTCTTTCTAGCAACAGTAGAAAAATAATAATACGTTTCATCCTCAGAAAGTTCTTCATCTAGCTCATAAACCTCAAAAACCTCTTTAATAGGGTCGCCATATATCCCAGAATAACGAAACGCTAGCACCATTGAGTCTATTTTAATTTCATCAAAATCTCCAAAATCAGGCGAGAATCCAGAAAGGGATATTTGTGTATAAAAACTAGCTTTTACCCTACCCACCTCTGGGTCATTATAATGACCTAACAAGTTAAACTGAGGGTTTTGAGCTATTACCGAATCCACACTGAGACTATAGGTACGTAGTGAGAACGTATCAATTCCTCCAGATTCCATCGTAGAACCCGGAGGGAGTACACCTTCACCTATGCTTTTTTTTTCTTTTTTACACCCCAGTGTAAGTAATCCTAAACATAAAAAAACAGCGGAAAGTATCATTACCTTCCGCCAAACCATACTGTTCATTTTCCTTTTTTTACTCATTGAATCAATACTTCTTCTTCAATCACTTTATCAAAAAACTCACTCACTAGCTTCGGTTGTGTTTCGTCGATATCAAAATCCATTTTGTGACACTCACACGCCTCAAATGTTTCAGTCAACTCTTCACCAACGCCATCTTTTCCAACGATAATTCCGTCTGAATATTTCATTGCTGTTTTATTCAAACTAGTAAAATCACCTTCTTTTAATGACTCTATAACGTCCTCATTAAAGCCTTCAAACTTAAGCTTATCTATAAACCTGTTGTCCCAATTATTGTTAAACCCATTATCGTAAATAGAGTAAACTACTTTCGTGTCTGCAAAGTGCGGGTCATTGTTATACACATCTTTAATGTATAACGGCATTAATGAAGTCATCCAGCCGTGACAATGAATCACATCTGGTTTCCAACCTAGTTTTTTAACTGTTTCGAGCACCCCACGGCAGAAAAACATAGATCGTTCATCGTTATCTGGGTGGTCTTCACCTTTGTCGTCCTGAAAAACGTTTTTACGTTTAAAGTATTCCTCATTATCAATAAAGTATACCTGCATTCTAGCTGTCGGTATTGAGGCTACTTTAATAATCAATGGATGATCGGTATCATCAATAATTAAATTCATACCCGATAAACGAATCACTTCATGTAACTGATGTCTTCGTTCATTAATTGTACCAAATCGCGGCATAAATACACGTATTTCTTTGCCACTTTCTTGAACTCCTTGAGGTAATTTCCTTGCAACCGTTGAAACTTCTGACTTTGGTAAAAATGGGGTGATTTCTTGCGATACGAAAAGAATTCTCTTTTTCTCCATGAAATTGTTTTTGATAAATAGACCACAAAAATACAAAAAAAATATCGTAAATTCAAGAGAAAAGAATAGATTTGCCAGATTGTGCTATTTAAAACGAACTATTGTGCTTGAAATTTACTCCAATCAAGATCTAGCTGTTTTTATTCAACAAAGGAAAAAAGAGAACAAAAAAATTGGATTTGTTCCAACAATGGGAGCGCTTCACGATGGACACCTCAGTCTAGTGAAAAAATCTTGTAAAGAAAATGATATTACAATAACGAGTATCTTTGTTAATCCTACCCAATTCAACAGCACCAACGACTTAAAAAATTACCCTCGTCAAGTTGATAACGACATAAAACAGCTATTAAAAACCAATTGTGACGCTGTTTATATTCCCTCTGAGCAGGACATATATCCACCTAGTTACAAAGGAATAGAGATAAGATTAAACCCTATTGACCAAGTAATGGAAGGGAAGCATCGACCCGGTCATTTCAATGGTGTTGTAAATGTAGTATACCGACTGTTTCAACTTATACAACCTGACAAAGCTTATTTTGGAAGAAAAGACTTCCAGCAGGTTGCTGTAATTCGTACGATGGTAAAAATCACAGAAACCCCTGTGGATATAATTATGTGTGAAACTTACCGAGAACCAAACGGTCTCGCAATGAGTAGTCGTAACCTATTACTTTCACAAACAGAAAAAGAAAAAGCAAGTATTATATATCATACACTAAAGCTTGGTTCAGAATTATCACAAAAGAACACACCTGCTGAAACCAAAGAAAAAATGATACGTTTCTTCAATGATAATGCACGTGGTCTTGAACTGGAGTATTTAGAAATTGTAGCATCAAACGATTTGCAATCCATAAATAAAACTTGGGTTAAAGGAGCAACGGCTTGTATTGTTGCGTTTTGCGGGTCTGTTCGATTAATAGATAATTTAGAAATTTATCCTTCTTAAAATTGTGAATAATTAGTATCTTTCAGGCAGATATGTAAACAATGAAAGAACAAGAGCTGACAAAACTATATTATTCAATTGGTGAAGTTGCTGAACTATTACATGTCAATGCGTCCACCATTCGCTTTTGGGAAAAACAGTTCCCGCAAATCAAACCTAAAAAAAACAAGAAGGGAAACAGACTTTTTACTCCAGCTGAAATACTATTACTTCAAAAAATTGCACTTTTGTTGCATAAAGAAGGGTACACCATTGAAGGAGCAAAAAAAGCGCTTAAGGAAAAAAAAGAAGAAGACATTACAAACATCGTTATTGACGACCTCAACAAAATAAAAAAGAGATTAATTCAAATTTTAAACAAAGTTTAGGTTTTTGTTTAAAATTTCACTTCGATATATGTGTTTTTTCTATTTTTCCAACTACAGATACCAGAAACCACAAAACAAAGCGTTAAACGGCATTTATTTAGCTTTTTTTCTAAAAATATAAATCTGACTTGAAAAACCACCATCTTTGTT
>SKHH01000061.1 GCA_007117055.1 Lishizhenia sp.
AATGACCCGCGTGTAAAAAAGGCGGAAGCAGACCAAATTGTAATCGCACTTAGAGATGGTGGTCATGATGTGAGTTATTTGTTAGCAGACGATGAAGGTCACGGGTTTGCAAAACCTGTAAACAACATGGCTATGTTTGCAGAAATCGAACGTTTCCTTGCTCCGATTCTTGGAGGAAGATACCAACAAGACATGCCAGAGGATGTTGCTGCTCGTCTTGAAGAATTACGAGTAGATATTTCAACTGTAGAGTACAATCCTTTGGGAGAGGTTGAAATCACTCCTGAACTTCCAGCGTTTAACCTAAAATTCGAAGAAGAAAAAAGAGGGTATAAAGTGGAAATTGTGCTAGGAGATCAAAACATACCTATGAAAGTGACCCGAACACTCGAGCGTAAAGAGGACACATGGGTTATTACGGACGCCTCATCTAGTGCTATGGGTGAATCTTCGGATGTTATGATATACGATTTAGACGGCAACGCTATTAAACGTAAAATTGAACAACAAGGTCAAGAAATCACTGTAGCATATGGTGATGGAGAAGTTGTTGTCAACATGCAAGGTAAAGATGAAAGCGTTTCGTACGAAGGAGCATTGTTAGTTTCAGGACCTGGTTCTGAAGACTTCTTGGCAACAATGGAGCTACCCGAAGACGGAATCATTGTTAATGCTTTAGATGTTACTTCAATGAAGATGAAACCTATGAAAGTAATACCAAGTGGTTCTGAAGAAATTGATGGTGTAGAATATGACATTATTTTAAGCCACGATGTGGAAAATGAAAGTGATAAAACAACCATTTGGGTAAATAAAGAAACAAGATCAATTCTTAAATCTGTTCAAATTTCTCCTCAAATGAATAATGCAGAAATTACTACGACAAGAGTAAAATAATAAAATAAACCAATTTTCAAAAGCGCAGTTTCTTTAAAAAGAGTACTGCGCTTTTTTATAACTGAAAAGTATAAATTCTGATAAAAGCCTCAGGGTAAATATAATTAATATCATTGTAACTTAACTTTAAGATTTTTCCTCATTTCAACGAACTTATATGAGGAGACCTCGCAAGACCGCCGCAGGCAGCCACGCAGTGAACCTCCGGAGGAAAATCTTTAAGAAATCTATCATATCTTTCTTTAAAATGCATTTACTCTTACTCAGGTTAAACTATTCTTATGTAACTTTGCTATCAATCATTATTTAAAAAGTGTTTAAACGCAACAACATACTTGAAAAACAAATATTTTCTATTTCATCCGAGCATGATTTTGAACAAACCGCGCTAAATGTATTTAACTATCAATATGAAAATGTGTCTGTTTACCGAGACTTTTGCAAGCACATCGGGAAAACACATCCTCAACATTGGACAGAAATCCCTTTCTTACCTATTTCACTCTTTAAAACACATACTATTTTAGTAGAAGGGGCTGTACCCGAAAAAACATTCAAAAGCTCAGGTACTACCTCTAATAATCGGAGTAAACATTCGCTTGCTTTTTTGGATGTTTACGAAAAATCTTTTTTTACCACCTTTACATCTTTTTTTGGAGATATCCAAAATACAGTAATCCTAGGTTTACTTCCGAACTACATAGAACAAGGTGACTCTTCGCTAGTATACATGGTTGAAGGACTAGTCAAGAAATCCAACAATAAGTTATCAGGATTTTTTCTGCATGAATATGACGCACTCTATCAAAAAGTTCAAGAAGCAAAAAAACTAAATTTAAAAGTCATTATACTCGGTGTTGCCTATGCCTTAATGGATCTGGCAGATAACAATATGGACTTAAGTGAGACTTTAATTATTGAAACAGGAGGTATGAAAGGAAGAAGAAAAGAGCTGCTTAAAGACGAACTTCATGATTATTTAAAAACAGGGCTCTCTATATCACAGGTCCATTCTGAATATGGAATGACTGAATTACTTTCGCAAGCATACTTGATGAAAGATGGTTATTTTAAACATCCAAATTGGATGCGTTTTTTAATGCGTGACACAAATGATCCTTTTTCTTTCGTAAAAACTGGTAAAACAGGTGGTATAAATGTAATAGATTTAGCAAATTTGTATTCCTGTTCCTTTATTGCTACCGATGATTTAGGTGTAGCTCATGCAAAAGGAATAAAAATTGTAGGTAGATTTGACAACAGTGATATCAGAGGATGTAACCTTATGGTGTCCTAAAAACAACACAAAATGATGAAATTAATAGTTAGTTTAGTCTTTGCAGCAGTATTGTCTAGTTGCGCCACGAAAGTAGCATTTACAGAAAAAATACGAACAGAGTTTGACCTTACGGAGGCTAAAATGCGTCAAGTTCAGTTCTATACATCTCGAGCGATAGTACTGGAAAGAAGTAACGATAAGCAAGTTACTGCCACAACCGGGAGAGATGGAGATTTAGTGGTTAGTTCTACTGCTAGCTCAGAAAGAATTGTTATTCCTGCTAACCGTCCGTGTATTTTTGAAAAAATAGAAGAAGATGGATCCATAGCTATCCGATTTGAACTTGGTGCAGGAAGGTACTTGAAATTCAAGCAAAGACCAAACACCGCCTCTGATCGTTTCTATCTTGTTGCTGATTGGAGAGATGGTAAAGGTGAATTAGATTATGGAGGAGCTGTTTATTATGCTGTATCAGGAAGTAGTTCTGCTTACTTACTTGTAAAGTTAAAACAATGGAAACGAAATAAACGTAATGACCGCGTAGTAAAAGGAATGAAAGTAAATTAAACCGAAACGTTTATTTTCGCAATAAAAGCAATACAACTCGAATATTTCTGTAAATAATACTTTCCTTATGAAGACTTCTATTTATGTGTTTATTGGTTTGATGATTGGATGGTTAAGTATTGGTTGTCAAGTACAACAAATGGAAAACTATAATGAAGATTTTCGAGGAGAATGGGCTTCAAGCATCCACTTTTCTCCGAGTGTTGGTGACTCTATTCAAAACTACCTCACCGTAGATGGAAATAACTCTGGCTTAGGAATTGCCTGTAAAGTGGATTGTCCTTTTTGTGACTGCTTAATAACACAATCAGGAAGAGCTAAAATCAATACCAATACAAAAACTATTCAAGTTGGAGGAACGGTAAGTCAAATTTTAACAGTGGAAGAAGAACCCTTTATCAATACTAATGGAGTTTGGGAAATGACTCTCGAAGGACAAAGATATTTTAAAAATTAATCAAAATTACTCTTGCTGTATCCAATCATTGATGATGGTAAGGTTCTCCTTTTAAAATAGTCATTGCTCGGTATAACTGCTCTATAAAAATGGGTCGTATCATTTGATGTGAAAAGGTCATTTTACTCAATGAAATCTTCGATTCGGCTCGGTTATACACATCCTCTGAAAAGCCATAAGGACCACCAATAACGAAAGTTAATCCTTGTCCACCTCGATTAAATTGTTGTTGCATATATTGAGAAAAACCAACCGATGAAAATGATTTCCCGTTCTCATCCAATAAAATCACTCTATCTGAGGCAGGGATTTTAGCTAATATAACTAGTCCTTCTTTATACTTAATCTCTTCTTCAGACAACCGCTTGGTTTGTTTAATATCAGGAATCTCAATCTTCTCAAATGAAATATAATGTTTCAAACGATTCATATAGTAAGCTTCTGCTTCTGCTAAAAACGATTTCCCAGTTTTACCTATACAAACAACCCTTATTTTCATCCCATAAATTTGATTTGGTTATGGTTTTTCTATGGTGATAACCTCTATTTTATAACTTTCTCTATAAAGTTTGAACTTTAGACTTATTCTATATTCTTCGGAACCATTCATGTAACTGCCTAATGCAAAACTATTCGCTCCTTTTTCTTTTCCCTTGTGAATGAACTCAAACTCGTCCGAAGGTACACTTTCAAAAAAACGCTTTAGCACTTGCTCTCCTTGCGAAGGACTGTAAACAGCCTCTTTATCCAAGACCTTTATCAACACCTTATCGCCAACGTTATTCATAATATAACTTGCGTCGGCATTTCTAAAAGCTTCTTCCAAATCGGAAAACGGAACCAATTGAAAAGCATACACACTTAAAAAAATAGATAAAATATAGGATGCTATAGAATTCATTCTTTCAATTATTAATTACATCCGCCTACAAGCAAATTTTATGCCTTAATTAGAAATTAATTCATTCCACCACTTGTCGGATAAAAACCTTACAACATTGAATTGTATCTCCCCTGAAACATCTTCGAACCGAACTAACCCAATTCCCTTAGCATAATAATTATTAGTAACCACCAACTGCTTTCCTTCCTCTTCAGTGTAATAATTAATAAACGTTACAACGGAAGAATCCCGTAACACTAGTGTTTCATACTCTTCTTCTAACACTACAAAATCGGGAATATAATCAATTAGCTCTCTTTTTGACTGATAGGAAATAACGATAGAATCAACATG
>SKHH01000071.1 GCA_007117055.1 Lishizhenia sp.
AACCAGCTGAATATCCACCTGCAAAAATATGGTTAAAATACGTACTTCTATAGCGTGGGATAATTTCATCGATTAAGCCAATTTCGTTCATGGCATTTGTTTCAAAATCAGCTACGCTACCATCAATATCTTCTGTGATTGTGTGAAAAGCCATATCCAACAAAGAAGCCGCTAAATATTCAGTGGTGGCAAAACCTTGATTAAAAGTCCCACTAGCCTCTAACTTCTCGATAAGTTCGTCAGGAATAGTTTCTCCTGTTTCATAATGTTTTGCGTATGTTTTCATAAAGGCAGGTTCTCCCGCCCAATTTTCCATAATTTGCGAAGGAAGCTCAACGAAATCAGTGTAAACACTTGTGCCTGCTAGACTTTTAAATTGAACGTCACTTAACAAACCGTGTAATGCATGTCCAAATTCATGGAAAAACGTTTCTACTTCGTCAAAAGTTAATAAAGAGGGTTTGTTTTCTGTTGGCTTGGAAAAATTACAAACGATGGAAATAACAGGAGCGAATCTCTCTCCATCTCTCACACTTTGAGATCGGTATGATGTCATCCAAGCTCCTCCACGTTTAGACGCTCTTGGATGGAAGTCCATGTATAAAACACCTACGTGCTCGCCTGTTTTTTCTTTTACTTCGTACGCTACAACATCTTCGTGGTAGACAGGAATGTCCATAATTTGTTCGAATTGCAAGCCGAATAGTCTGTCACACAAGTCAAAAATCCCGTGTTTTACATTTTCCAGACTGAAATAAGCTCGCAACTCTTCTTCGTCAAGTTCAAATTGTTCCTGTCTAACTTTTTCGGTATAGTATCTCCAATCGTAAGGTGCTAAATCAAAATCATGACCCTCAGCTTCAATCATTTTTTGTAATTGTTTGGCTTCTTCTTTAGCTTTGTTTAAAGCTGGTTCCCAGAGTTGATTAAGTAGTTCAAATACGCTTTCGGGATTTCCAGCCATGGATTTTTCTAGTTTAAATGCAGCGTGATTATCATAGCCTAATAATTGTGCTTTTTCTCTTCTGAGGTTTGCCATTTGTAAGGCATAGTCTTCATTGTTGTAATCATTGTCTTGAAAACCTTTTGTTTGAAACACTTCCCAGATTTTTTTTCTTAGATCTCTGTTATCAGCATATTGTAAAAAAGGTAAAACACTTGGATTTTGCAAGGTGAAGAGCCATTTGTCTTCATGTCCAGCTTGTTTCGCATCTTCTTTTGCAGCGTCTCTTATTCCTTGAGGCAATCCCGAAAGATCTTCTTCGTTTTCAATGACTAGTTGGAAGTTGTTGGTTTCAGCCAAGACATTTTGTCCAAATGTTAAACTCAAGGAAGAAAGTTTTTCATTTATTTCACGCAAGCGTATTTTTTCATCGTTGTTTAAATTAGCCCCACCTCGAATAAATGAATTATAGTTGTTCTCTAATAATTTTAATTCTTGAGGATTTAAGTTAAACGTTTCTTTGTTTTCCCAAACGGTTTTTATACGCTCAAACAAGGTTTCATTCAATGAAATATCATCACGATGCGCTGAAAGTTCAGGAGAGATTTCCTGTGCGATAGACTGTAATTCTTCAGAAGTATTCGCTGAGTTTAAGTTGTAAAAAACACTACTCACTTTGGATAAAAGCTTCCCAGAGTTTTCTAGTGCTAGTATCGTGTTTTCAAATGTAGGTTCTTCTTCAGAGGAAGTGATCGCATCAATTTCTGCTGCTTGTTCAGCGATTCCTTTTCGCAATGCAGGTAGATAATGTTCGTCCTTTATAAGGTGAAAAGGAGGGACTTCAAAAGGAGTTTCGAACGCGTTAAAAAAAGGATTTTCCATTTTTTCTGTTGTTTCTTCAGTTTGCTTTTTCGTTTGTTCACTGCATCCAACTGCAAGAGCGCACATTAGCGGAAGCATCATTAATTTTCGTTTCATAGTATATGTATTATTTGATCATCTTTTAATGAATGAATCGGTTTTTTTATCGTATCCATAGGGACAATGTTTACAACCACTTTTACAACAATAGCCGCGTTTTAAATGATATTTTTCGGTAAAAACAATGTACCCTTCAGGTGTTTTGTAAAAGTCTTCAGGTTCTAACTCCTTTTGAAACATAGCACTGACTCATTTTAAAGCCCTAGTGGGAAAAAGAAAGTTACACGAGGGATGATAGGAAAATAACCACCTCCGCCCTGTTGGTTGGGATTGTTAGGGTTTTGTCTTTGAATAAAGTAATCAAACGCAAAAGGGGATTGATTTTGTGTGATGGGATCGCGTAAAGCATCTACGACATCAAATAAAAAACCAGCATTTAAAGCTACTTTTCCAAAATCCCTGTGGATACCTCCACCCAGAAAGAGTGCTAAACTCCAATTCGAATTCGGATTGTTAAATTTGTTTACGGTCTGGTTTAACTCCATTTCAGCAGCAGCATAAAACCATTCCATAAAGCGATAATGCAAAAAACCACCGGCTCCCCAAAAAGATCTGTTTCCTGAAAAACCTGTTTCAATGTTGTTACTGTAAATAAATTTATAACGTACTAAAGGGCCGAAGGCAAGTGCATCATCTTCAACAAACGCCATTTTTAACGCCCCCCCGAATGATCCACCTAAATTAGATCCACTTGCTGCTTGTATTTCAATTCCTAACTCTTTGTCGTATTGTCCATAAGTAAGGCTGAGGTTGAATATTACGGTCACAAAAACTGCTAAGAGAACTTTCATAATCTTTTTTTTTTACGAATATACTATTTTTTGCTATACTATAAAAAAGAGCATCACGACTTTTCGGATGCTCTTTTTTAATTTTCAATAAAACTTATAGCACCTCTTCCTCTTCAGAAATAGGCTTTCTAAATACTATTTTACTGTCAAATAAGTCCATTATAACATTCTTACTCGTATCAATGTTTTGCGCCAAGATTTGTTTGGATAGTTCGTTGAGTACTTGTTTTTGAATCACTCGCTTAACGGGTCTCGCTCCAAAGTGAGGGTCGTAGCCTGCTTCTGCTATCCAATCTAAAGCATCTTGTTTAACAACTAAATTGATGTCATTTTCTTTTAATCGCTCTTTGAGTTGCTCAATTTGAATATTGACTATACTCAATGTGTTCTCTTTTGTTAAAGGCGTAAACAAGATGGTTTCATCTATTCGGTTAATAAATTCAGGTCTTACGGTTTGTTTTAAGTGACCGAGTAATTCCATTTTTGTTTTTTCTTTTACGCGCTCTTCTTCTCCTTTTAACATGTTATCGAAGTTCTCTTGAATGATATGCGAACCGATGTTTGAGGTCATAATTACCAAGGTGTTTTTAAAGTTTACCACTCTTCCTTTGTTGTCGGTTAATCGCCCATCATCTAATACTTGAAGTAAAATGTTAAAGACATCCGGATGTGCTTTTTCAATCTCATCAAGCAATACAATGGAGTACGGCTTTCTGCGCACAGCTTCGGTTAATTGACCGCCTTCGTTGTATCCAACATAACCGGGAGGAGCTCCTACTAGTCTACTAACACTATGTTTTTCTTGGTATTCACTCATGTCGATGCGCGTCATGGCATTCTCATCGTTGAATAAATACTCCGCAAGTGTTTTTGCAAGTTCTGTTTTACCCACACCTGTTGTTCCCATGAAGAGGAAAGAACCAATAGGTCGATTAGGGTTTTGAAGTCCGGCTCTATTTCTTCGAATGGCATCTGCAACAGCTTCAATTGCTTCCTCTTGACCTACAACTCGTTGATGCAGCTCATCTTCTAATCGCAAAAGCTTTACGCGTTCACTTTCGAGCATTTTGGAAACTGGGATTCCTGTCCATTTTGCAACAATATCTGCTACTTCTTCCGCATCAACCTCTTCTTTGATCATTTTGTTTGTAGCCTGCATTTCAGCTAGTTTTTGCTTCCCTTCTTCCACCTGTTTTTCTAGCTCCTGCATTTTGCCGTATCGAATTTCAGCCACTTTTCCGTAGTCACCGGCACGCTCTGCTTGCTCTGCTTCTAATTTCAACTGTTCTTTTAGTTCTTTCGAATTTTGAACAATATCAATTAAGTCTTTTTCAGCTTTCCATTTTGCTAAAAACTCGTCGCGTTGTTCTTGAAGATTTGCCAGTTCAGCACCTAAACTTTTCAGTTTGACTTCATCTCCTTCTCGTTTAATGGCTTCTCGCTCAATTTCTAATTGCATGATTCGACGCTCAATTTCATCTAACTCCTCCGGTTTTGAGTTGATTTCCATTCTAAGCTTTGATGCAGCTTCATCAATTAAATCTATCGCTTTATCAGGAAGATGTCTGTCTGTAATGTAGCGTTGAGATAATTCAACCGCTGAAATGATTGCATCGTCTTTGATCAGTACCTTATGATGATTTTCATATTTTTCTTTAATCCCTCGTAAAATCGAAACAGCATCTTCCGT